>NZ_JBHZAV010000025.1:0-80630 GCF_042754445.1 Embleya sp. NPDC059213 | reverse complement strand
CAGCCCCCGGTCGACGCACAGGGCCGCCATCCCGGCCCCGGCGGCCCCGGCGGCAGCCTCCCGGGCCGATTCCGCCGCCGTGCCCGCCCGCGCCGAGTCTCCCGGGGCAGCCGTTGCCGCCTCGTCCGCGCCGCCGGCCGTCGCCACCCCCGCCGTCCCGGTCCCGGCCGGCGTGTCGGCTCCGGTAGCCGACACACCTGCCGACACACCCGGCGTCGCGTCGCCGCCGCCCGCCGCGGCCGAGCCCGCCTCCTCGACCCCCACCCCGCCCGCGACCGTGCCCGCGCCGGCCCGGGCGTCCGGAGCCGAGACCGCCGAGGTCACCCGGATGGTGCGGGACAAGGTGCTGGAGGTGACCCGCCGGGTGGCCGGCTCCGGGGCCTCCGGGCGGTTCGACTTCTTCGCGCCCAAGGCCGCTCCGGCCGAGCCCGAGGCGACCGGCTTCCTGACCGACGAGCTGTTCGGCTCGGACGCGCGCTACGACGCGCTGGTCGCGGGGCGCCCGCAGGGGGAGGAGATCGAGCCGGCCGAGGCGACCTCCGTCCCGGACCGGGCGGTCGACGACATCGAGGCCGATCGGCTCGCCGACCCGGTCCGCGCCGAGGACACGCCGGTCGTCCAGCCCACGCCGGTGCACCGCGGCCAGGGCGTACGGTTCGCGCCCAGCGAGTCCGACCGGGTCCGGCCGGGTGTGCCGCGGCCCAAGCCGCTGCCGGTGGACCTCACCGCGCACGACGACACCGAGGAGATCCCCCGGATCGACATCCGCAAGCACGCCTGACCCGGCCGGCGCCCCGCCCGACCGCCGACCGGCGTCCGCGGTGTCACTTGTCGATGTCGCCCACGACGAAGAAGAGCGATCCCAGGACCGCCACCATGTCCGCGATCAGGCAGCCCGGCAACAACTCGGTCAGTACCTGCACGTTGTTGTAGGACGCGGAGCGCAGCTTGAGTCGCCACGGCGTCTTCTCGCCGCGCGAGACCAGGTAGTAGCCGTTCAGGCCGAGCGGATTCTCGGTCCACGCGTAGGTGTGGCCCTCGGGCGCCTTGAGCACCTTCGGCAGCCGCAGGTTCACCGGACCCTGCGGGAGTGCGTCGAGCCGGTCGCAACACGCGTCGGCCAGGTCCAGGCTCACGTGCACCTGCTCCAGCAGGCATTCGAACCGGGCCAGGCAGTCGCCCTCCTCGCGGGTGACCACCCGCAGCACGTCGGCGAGCTCGCCGTAGGCCAGATACGGCTCGTCCCGACGCAGGTCGAAGTCGACGCCCGAGGCCCGCGCGATCGGCCCGCTGACTCCGTACGCGGCCACCAGGGCCGGTGTCAGCACCCCCACCCCCCGGGTGCGGGCACGGAAGATCTCGTTGCCCGAGACCAGGTCGTCCAGCCCGGTCAGCCGGGTGCGCACGGTGGCGACGGCGTGCCGTACCCGCCCGGTCCAGCCCGCCGGCAGATCCTCCTTGAGGCCGCCGACCCGGTTGAACATGAAGTGCATCCGGCCACCGGAGATCTCCTCCATCACCGCCTGGATCTCCTCGCGCTCGCGAAACGCGTGGAAGATCGGGGTGATCGCACCCAGCTCCAACGGATACGAGCCCAGGAACATCAGATGGTTGAGCACCCGATTCAGCTCGGCGAGCAGGGTCCGCGCCCAGACCGCGCGCTGCGGCACCTCCATGCCCAGCATGCGCTCCACCGCGAGCACCACGCCCAGCTCGTTCGCGAACGCGCTCAACCAGTCGTGCCGGTTCGCGAGCATCACGATCTGTCGGTAGTCGCGTACCTCGAAGAGCTTCTCCGCGCCGCGGTGCATGTAGCCGACGATCGGCTCGGCGGAGACGATCCGCTCGCCGTCGAGCACGAGTCGCAACCTCAGCACGCCGTGCGTGGAGGGGTGTTGGGGCCCGATGTTGAGCACCATGTCGGTCGTGTCGAGCTGGTCGGCGCCGATACCCACGCCCACGGTCCTGGCGGTCATGGACCCTGAGTCTGCCAGTAGTCGTGTGCTCCTTCGCACCCTTGTATGCCCACCTGGGAAGGTTGCCCCCATGAAACCGGCCGATGACGCCCTGGCTCCGCCCGACCTCGACTGGCGGGCCGTCTCGGAACAGCTCTACCGGATGCGCCGCGCGCTGCTGCTCGCCGGCTGTGTGGTGTTCGCCGTGCTCGCCGGCGGCCTGCTCGGCCGGTTCGTGGTCTGGTGGGCGGGCGCGGTGGTGGTGCTCGCCTGCGTCGGGACGGCTGCCTGGGGTCTGCCCGCGCTCCGGCGCAACCAGCGCTCGTGGCGCTACGCGGAGCGGGACGACGACCTGCTGATCGCGCACGGCGTGCTGTTTCGCCGGCTGGTGGTGGTGCCGTACGGGCGGATGCAGTTCGTGGACGTCGAGGCGGGCCCGCTCGAGCGTCGCTTCGGCATCGCCACGGTGACCCTGCACACCGCCTCGGCCTCCTCGGACGCGGTCGTGCGCGGCCTGCCGCCGGCCGAGGCCGCGCGGCTGCGCGACCGGCTCGCGGCGCTGGGCGAGGCCCGATCGGCGGGGTTGTGAGCACCGCCGGCGAGCGGCCCGTCCAGGGCACCGACGAGCCGCGCCGGCTGCACCCGTTGACCCCGCCGGCCCGCGGCTGGGTGGTGATCGCCGCGTGCCTGGGCGTGGTCGTGCACAACGTCAACTCCGGGTGGGCGACCCCGGGTCGGCTGATGATCGGGCTCGGCGTGGTGGTGCCGCTCGCGTTCGGCTACGGCTACCTGTCGTGGTGGTTCACCACGTTCCGGATCGAGGGCGACGACCTGCGGCTGGATTCCGGGGTGCTGTTCCGGCGGACCCGGCACGTACGCCTGTCCCGGCTCCAGGCGGTCGACATCGTCCGCCCGCTGGCCGCCCGATTGTTCGGGCTCGCCGAGTTGCAGCTCCAGGTCGCCGGCGGGGACAAGGCCGAGGCGAGCCTGTCCTATCTGGCCGAGGCGGAGGCGCAGCGGTTGCGCGCCGAGTTGCTCGCGCGTGCCGCGGGGGTGCGCCCGGACGTGGGGGAGGCGCCCGAGCAGGCGCTGGTCTCGGTGCCGCTTTCGGCGGTGGTCGGCTCGGTGTTGCTCTCGGTGGGCACGTGGGCCGCGCTCGCGCCCAGTGTGGTGGTGGTGATCCTGGCCTTCGTCCTGCACGAACTCGCCTTCGTGTTCGGGTCGGTGCCGCTGTTCCTGGCCGCGTGGCAGTTCACCGCCGGGCGGGTGATCCGGAATTTCGACTTCACCGTGGCGCGTTCGCCGGACGGTCTGCGGTTGCGGCACGGCCTGCTCGAACAGCGGCATCAGACGGTGCCGCCCGGCCGGGTCCAGGCGGTGCGGATCGTGCAGCCGTGGTTGTGGCGGCTGCGTGGCTGGGTCCGGGTCGAGATCAATGTGGCCGGCTACGGGGGCAAGGACGCCGACGACAAGGAGACGATCCTGTTGCCGGTCGCGCCCCGTGTGGTCGCCCACGGCCTGCTCGGCCAGATCCTGCCGGGTGTGGACATCGACACGGTCGAGCTGATCCCGGCGCCGCGGCGGGCCCGTTGGCACGATCCGGTCGGCTGGTCGGCCTACGCCTACGGCGCGGACGCCGAGGTGTTCGTGGCCCGCAGCGGCCGGTTCCACCGGATCCTGGATGTGATTCCGCACGCGAAGGTGCAGAGCGTACGGCGGACCCAGGGGCCGTGGGAGCGCCGGCTCGGCCTGGCCACCGTGCACCTGGACTCCACCCCGGGTCCGGTGCACGTCAAGGCGGCCCGACGGGACGCGGCCGAGGCCGACGCGATGGTCGCCGAACAGGCCGAACGCTCACGGATCGGACGCCGCGAGGCGGGTGCGGAACGCTGGATCGGACCCGCATCTGACAGTTCGTCAGGTTCCGCCTCTTCCCTCGGCGGGAGCGCCGGTTAATATCTGACGCATCGTCATATTCGCAGGGAGGCAGCGATGAGTCAGGTCGAGTCGAAGGGTGGGGCCCCGCTCGCAGGGGTTCGCATCATCGAGTGTTCGATGCTGGGACCGGCCGCGATCACCTCGTCGCTGGTCGATCTGGGCGCCGAGGTGATCAAGATCGAGCCGCCGCAGGGCGACTACATCCGGGACATGACGTGGCCCATCGTGGAGGGCTCGTCACTGATGCACCTGCACGTCAACCGGGGCAAGAAGTCACTGGTCCTGGACCTGCGCAAGCCGGAGGCGATCGAGACCTTCAAGGCGCTGGTCAAGGACGCCGACGCGGTGATCGAGGCGATGCGACCGGGCGGTCTGGCCCGGCGCGGGATCGGCTTCGAGGACCTGAGGAAGATCAACCCCAGGATCGTGTTCTGCACGATCTCCGGCTACGGCGCCACCGGCCCGTACCGGGACATGCCCAGCCACGGCGTCGCCTACGACACCTGGGCCGGCGTGGTGAAGCCGGCGATCAACGAGGACGGCTTCCCGTATCTGCCCGAGCACGCCTCGATCGGCATCCACGCCGGTCCGATGTTCGGCGCGCTCGGTGTGCTCGCGGGCATCATCCGGGCTCGGGCCACCGGCGAGGGCAGTGTGATCGACATCGCCCAGTCGGACGCGGCCGCGTCGATGGACTGGCTGCGCAGCGAGACCTGGAAGGCGTACGAGCGCCCGGAGTCCGAGGTGACCGGCAACAAGTCGGACAACTACGAGCGGCGTGCGCCCGGCACCGGCGGCATGGAGAAGGGTGTCCGCTACCAGATCTACGCGACCAAGGACGATCGGTACGTGCTGTTCATGGCGTCCGAGCAGTCGTTGTGGAAGAACTTCTGCGAGGGGGTGGACCGGGCCGACCTGTTCGAGCGCTGGCCCGGCTCCAAGTACGCGGACCACGCGGTCGGCAACGTCGAGCTGCGCGGCATCCTGCGGGACATCTTCGCGACCCGGACCGCGCGCGAGTGGATCGAGTTCGGCAACGACGCGAACACGCCGATCGCGCCGGTGAACACGCCGCAGACGATCGCCGAGGATCCGCAGTTCCGGCACCGGTTCCCGTGGTTCGACCAGGACCGGCTCGGGGCGGAGCAGTTGCCGTCGCCGATCAAGTTCGTCGGGGAGTCGCTGCCCGTGCCGGAGCGGGCGCCCACGGTCGGGCAGCACAGCGCCGAGGTCCTGGCGGACCTGTTGGGGTACGACGAGGCGCGGATCGCCGCGCTTCGGGCGGCGGGGGCGCTCGGTTCGAGCTGACGGCCGGCCTCGGACGCCGGCCCGGCCGGTTTGCCGGGCCGATCGGCTCGGGGTGGTTCGGTCAGGGGCGGAGGTGGGTGGGGACGGGCATGCGGATGCCCTGAGCCAGCCAGTGGAAGTCGCCCAGGCCGCCTCGGGCGGTGAGTTCGCCGGCCTCGCCCGCGTCGCGCAGGCCGGCGAGGTAGCCGGTGGGGTCGGTGCGGGCCAGTTCGTACGGCGGGCGGTGGCCGGTCAGGCCCAGGGCGCGCAACGCGTGCCGCTGGGTGGTCAGGACCGTGTCCCGCGCGCCCGCCGCCTCGCCCGCCGCCGCCACCGCGTCCATCGCGACATGGCAGGTCACATCGCAGGTGCCGTCCGGAATGGGCGGCACCTGCCGGCCCTGCCGATATCCGGTCAGCGAGCCGTACGTCGGACGCCCGTCGGCCAGGTGTCCGTAGTCGATCGCCACCGCGACCCCCCGCTCCAGCCGCTCGATCGCGTCCGCCCACGCGACGTCCCGGGACTCGCCGATCTCGGCCCGGGTGCCCGGCTCCGCGCCGACCAGCGGCCACCAGCGATCCAGCCAGCGGGCGTCCTCGTCGCGGACGACGGCGCCCAGCCGCTCGTCCCCGGTGCGCACGTCCACCTCGACCACCCGCGGCACGCCGTGCTCGTCCACCTCCGCGACGTCGGCGGGGACGTTGTCCAGCCACTCGTTGGCGATCAACAACGCGGTCCGACCCGGCGGAACCTCCGGCTCCCAGCCGATCGACGGCGGCAGCGCCTCCGGCCGGCCGGCGACATCCACGCCGATCAGCTCCAGGTGCGGCGCGATCCGGCACAGCGCGACCAACAACTCGCCCCGCCCGGCGCCCACGTCCACGACGGTGTCCAGGTCCGCGGCGCGCGCGAGGTCGGCCAGCGCACGGGCGAACAGCGGGGAGGCGTGCACCGAGGTGCGGAAATGGCCGGCGGGGCCCTCGGCCCGGCGGTAGAAGCCCTCGGCTCCGTACAACGCCCGACGGGTGGCTTCCTTCCAGGTCAGCCGTCGTTCCATCGAACCCGACGGTACCGGCCCCCGATCGCCGCCGTACGACCGAGGTCGGTCTGTGCCGGTCCGTCCGGAGTGTGGGCGAACGGATGTGCCCGTCTAACCTGCCTGTGTGCATCACCTGTACGCCTGGCTCCGTGGCCGCCCCCTGCTCGTGGACGCAGCGTGGGCGTTGCTGCTGCTCATGTTCGGCCTGTTCGAGGTGATCATCGACGAGCCGGGCCCGCTCGACCTCCCGCACCTGGTCGCGCTCGGCACGATGTCGATCGTGCTGCTGATCCGCCGGCGCAATCCCAGCCATGCGCTGGCGGTCACCCTCGCGGTCGGGATCTTCCAGCTCTTCGACGACATACCGCCCGGCCTGGAGGCGGTCGCGATGCCCGCGATCGCCTACAGCGCCGCCGCCTACAGCTCGCGCTGGGTCTCGCGCACGGCGCTCGTCGGCGGGGTGCTCGCGCCGATCGCGGCGATGTTGCGCTGGTGGGACAACCCGGAGGTGCCGACCACCGGCATCATCTTCTTCACCTTGTTGCTGATGGGCCCGTTCGTGATCGCCTGGGTGCTCGGCGATTCGATGCGCACCCGGCGGGCGTACTACGTCGAGCTGGAGGACCGGGCCGACCGGCTGGAGCGCGAGCGGGACCAGCAGGCGCAGATCGCGGCGGCGGCCGAGCGGGCCCGGATCGCGCGCGAGTTGCACGACGTGGTCGCGCACAACGTGTCGGTGATGGTGGTGCAGGCGGACGGCGCCGCGTACGCGCTGGACGCCGCGCCCGAGTTGACCCGCGAGGCGCTCGGCACGATCTCCGCCACCGGCCGCGAGGCGCTGGCCGAGATGCGCCGCCTGCTGGGCGTGCTGCGTTCGCAGAGCGAGGGCGACGCCTATGTCCCGCAACCGGGCGTCGAGCAGCTCGAAGACCTCCTGGAGCGGGTGCGCAGCGCGGGCCTGCCGGTCGACCTGACCGTCGAGGGGGTGCCGGTCGAGCTGTCCCAGGGCGTCGCGTTGACCGTGTACCGGATCGTCCAGGAGGCGCTGACCAACACCCGCAAGCACGGCGGGCCGGACGCCAAGGCGCGGGTGCGCCTTCGCTATCTGGGCGAGGACGTCGAACTGGACGTGGGCGACGACGGGCGGGGCGCGGCGGCTCCCGGCGACGGGATGGGACACGGTCTGGTCGGTATGTGCGAGCGGGTCGCGCTGTTCGGCGGCCATCTGGAGACCGGGCCCCGGCCGGACGGCGGCTGGCGGGTCCGGGCCCGACTGCCGGTACGCCCGGGGGAGGGCGGCTGAACCGTCCCGGCGGCACTCGGGGAGGGCCCGCGACCCGGTCGGATCCGACTTGTGGCGGAGGGATGATTCGGCAAGTCGGTTGACGCGCGCCCGGCCCGCGGCCACGTAGCGTCGAAGTGTGCAACGAATCTATGCGTGGCTGCGAGCGCACCCCCTGTGGGTCGACTCGGTGTGCACGATTCCGGTTCTCGGCCTCGGACTGCTCCAGGTCGTCTCGGACACCCCCGTCGCCGCGCCTCGGTGGTGGTTCCTGGCGATCGTGGCGCTGCTGAGCCTGGGCATGGCGCTGCACCGGGTGCGTCCGATGACCGCGACCGCCCTCGTGGTGACCGGCGGCCTGATGCAGCTCGTCTGGGACGACACGCTGAGCGCGGCCAACTATTCGATGCTCGTCGTGCTCTACACGGCCGCCAAGTCCGGTCCGCGCTGGCTCTCCCGCACGGGGCTGGCGATGACCGTGCTGGGACCGGTGATCCTGCTCTCGCGCTTCCCGGAAACGGGCGGTTCCTCGTTCCGCGACAACGTGATCGGCTTCGGCTTCATCGTGGTGTTGCTGGCCATCGCGTGGGTGCTGGGCGATTCGATGCGCACCCGCCGGGCGTTCTACGCCGAGTTGGAGGAGCGGGCCACCCGGCTGGAGTTCGAGCGGGACCAGCAGGCGCAGATCGCGGCGGCGGCCGAGCGGGCCCGGATCGCGCGCGAGTTGCACGACGTGGTCGCGCACAACGTGTCGGTGATGGTGGTGCAGGCGGACGGCGCCGCGTACGCGATCGAGTCGTCGCCGGACCGGGCCCGCGAGGCGCTGGGCACGATCGCGGCGACGGGGCGGGAGGCGCTCGCCGAGATGCGCCGACTGCTCGGGGTACTGCGTTCGCAGGCCGAGACCGACGCGTACGTGCCGCAGCCGGGCGTCGAACAACTCGGCGAATTGGTCGAACAGGTGCGCACCGCCGGCCTCAACGTCGAGCTCCGGGTCGAGGGGGTGCCGGTCGAGCTGCCGCAGAGCGTCGCGCTGACCGCGTACCGCATCGTCCAGGAGGCGCTGACCAACACCCGCAAGCACGCGGGTCCCGATGCCACCGCCACGGTCGGTGTCGGCTACGGGGAAGATGGGCTCGAAATGGAGATCAGCGACGACGGCCGCGGTGCCGCGGCCCCCGGCGACGGCATGGGCCACGGTCTGGTCGGCATGCGCGAGCGGGTCGCGATGCTGGGCGGTCGGTTGCGGACCGGGCCGAGCGTCGGGGGCGGTTGGTCGGTCAGCGCGATGTTGCCCTACGCCGGTCGCCCCGACGACTCCTCCATCTCCTCCGGTACGCCCGCCAGGACGACTCTTCAAGGAGCTCAGTGAGCATCAAGGTGATGCTGGTCGACGACCAGGAATTGCTGCGGACCGGTTTCACCATGGTGTTGCAGGCCCAGCCGGACATGAGTGTGGTCGCCGAGGCCGGCGACGGGGTCGAGGCGCTGGACAAGCTTCGGCACGTGGACGTGGACGTGGTCCTGATGGACGTGCGGATGCCGCGGATGGACGGGGTCGAGGCGTGTCGGCGGATCTGTGCCGAGAGCGGTGAGAACGCGCTCGTGCTGCCCGAGGGCCGGGCCCGACCCAAGGTGCTCATGCTGACCACCTTCGACCTGGACGAGTACGCGTTCGCCGCGCTCAAGGCCGGGGCCAGCGGCTTCCTGCTCAAGGACGTCCCGCCGCCGGAGTTGCTGTCCGGGATCCGGGCGGTGGCCTCCGGCGACGCGGTGGTCGCGCCGAGCACGACCAAGCGGCTGCTCGACCGGTTCGCGCCGATCCTGCCCAGCGACCACGAGCCGCGCCCGGACGTGGTGGACGCGCTGACCGAGCGCGAGCTGGAGGTGATGATGCTGGTCGCCCAGGGGTTGTCCAACGCGGAGATCGCCCAGCGGCTGTTCCTGTCCGAGGCCACCATCAAGACCCACGTCGGCCGGATCCTGATGAAGCTCGGGCTGCGCGACCGGGTCCAGGTCGTGGTGCTCGCGTACGAGACGGGTCTGGTCAAGGCCAGGGGTCGCTAGCCCCCGTCCGTCGGGCCACGCCCGCACGCCGCTCGGGCGATCGCCCGACCCGCGTGCGGGCGCGTCCGCGCGGTGGGGTCAGTCGGTATAGAAACCGCCGTCCGGGTGCAACATCTCACCGGTGAAGTAGGACGACTGGTCGCTCGCCAGGAACAGCGCCGCGTTGGCCACCTCGCGGGCGCTGCCCATCCGGCCCAGCGGCACGCTGCCGAGCAGGCGCTGTTCGAGCTCGGGCATCCCGCGCAGCACCGCGGTCATGTTGGTCTCGATGAAGCCGGGACCGATCGCGTTGACCCGGATCCCGGCCGGGCCGAGCACGAGCGCGGCCTGCTTGGTCAACATCCACACACCGGCCTTGGACACGGAGTAGGCCGCCGAACCCGCCTCGGGGTGCTTGGCGGCGATCGAGGCGATGGTGATGATCGAACCGCGTCGCCCCTGGGCCACCATCCAGCGCGCGGCGGCCTGGACCGCGAGCAGCGTGCCGGTCAGGTTCACGTCGAGCACCCGCTGCCACTCGGCGAGCGGGCTGTCCACGAATCGCTTGATCGGGTCCCGCTCGGTCGCGACCGCGTTGCTCGGTCGGCCGCTGACATAGTCGGCCGTGCTGATGCCCGCCGCGGTGACCAGCACGTCGATCGATCCGAACGTGTCGATCGCGTGCTGCATCACCGTCCCCACGTCGGTCGGGCTGCTCGCGTCGGTGTGCATGTAGGTGGCTCGCCGGCCACGCTTCTCGACCGCCTCGACGGTGCCGATCGCGGCCTCGTCCAGCAGGTCGGCGATCACGATGTCGGCGCCCTCCTCGGCGAAGCGCTCACAACACGCGCGGCCGATCCCGTTGGCGCCGCCGGTGACCACGGCCACCTTCCCGTCGAGCTGTCCCATCTCCCGCTCCCCATCTCCGTCCCCCCGGTGCACTCATGTGCGGTCGATGGTGTTGCCCATCCCACGCGGCTCTCGAAACCCACCGGTCCTTGAGGCATGCTGTTACACCGTTACAGAGCACCGATCGCCTCCGGGAGGAACCCGCATGACCACCACCGAAACCGGACGCCCCGCCGTGCACATCGGGGCCGAGGACCTGCCGTTCGTCGAGATCGGCGGCGGCAACAAGCTCAAGGTGCTGTGCGTCAAGGAAGAGGAGGGCCTGTGGATCGTGGAGAACGTCTTCCAGCCGGGCTTCGCCGTCGAGACGCACCGGCACACCGGCCCCGTCTACGGCTACACCGTGGCCGGCGCGTGGAAATACGCCGAGTACGACTACGTCAACCGGGCCGGCTCGTTCCTCTACGAGCCCGCCGGCTCCGTGCACACCCTCACCTGCGTCGAGCCCGACACCCGGGTCTGGTTCCAGATGTACGGCGCCAACCTCAACCTGGACGCCGAGGGCAACATCACCTCGGTGACCGACGGCGCGGGCACGCTGCGCGCCTACTACGCCCTGTGCGAGGCACAGGGCTTCGGCCGGCCGAACGTGGTCGTGGGCTGACCGGGATGCGATCCGAGGCTTCGAGGGAGATGCCATGACCGTCACGTCCGATTCGACCGGAGTCGACCTGTACAGCCCCGAGCTGTATCTCGACGGCCCGCCGCACGCGCTGTTCGCCGAGTTGCGCCGGACCGACCCGGTGCACTGGCAGGACATCCCGGGACAGCCGGGCTACTGGGCCGTGCTCCGGCACGCCGACGTCGAATACGTCTCGCAGAACCCGGCGATCTTCTCCGCCGAGGCGGGCGGGATCATCCTGGAGGACCTCGAACCCGAGCGGCTCGAAGCCCTGCGCGGCACGCTGTTGTCGATGGACCCGCCGCGCCACCGCGCGTATCGCAAACCGCTGGTGAAGTCCTTCACCGCGAAGGTGGTCGGCGGCATGGAGGACCGGATCCGGACCATCTGCCGGGAGATCTTCGCGCGGGTGGGCACCGGCGACGTCGAGTTCGTGCACGACGTCACCTCCAGCCTGCCGACCCAGGTGATCGGCGAGCTGATGGGCCTGCCGCCGGCCGACTGGGACCACATCCACGCGCTCGCCGAGCGCAACACGGCGGGCGAGGGCGGTCGGGCGGCGATCGAGATGGCCCGCTACGCGATCGGCTTCGCCGCCGCGCGCCGGGCCGAGGAGCCGCGCGAGGACATCACCTCGCTGATCCTGGAGTCCGAGTTCGGCGGCCGGATGATGACCGACCTCGACTTCGGTCAGTTCTTCGTACAACTGGTCACGGCCGGCAACGACACCACCAAGACCATGCTGTCCGCCGGCCTGCACGCGCTGCTGACCCACCCCGAGCAGCTCGCGGCGGTGCGCGCGAACCCCGACCTGGTCCCGGGCGCGGTCGAGGAGATCCTGCGCTGGGCCAACCCGCTGCACTACTTCCGCCGGACCGCCACCCGGGACACCGAACTGCGCGGCGTGCCGATCAAGGCGGGCGACAAGGTGGCCATGTACTACACCTCGGCGAACCGCGACGAGGAGGTGTTCACCGACCCGCAGCGCTTCGACATCACCCGCAGGCCCAACCCGCACCTGTCCTTCGGCTTCGCCGAGCACTTCTGCCTGGGCGTGCACATCGCCCGCCTGGAGGGTCGGGTGTTCTTCGAGGAACTGCTCGCCACCTACCCCACGATCGAGGCGACCGGCGAGCCCGAGCGGCTGCGCTCGAACCTCAACAACGCGCTCACCCGATTGCCGGTCCGGCTGGGCTAGGCCCTTTCGCGTGTCGGTGACCGTCGCTCGGGCCGCCCGGAGCCCGTCCGGCGGGGCCCGAGCGCGGCTTCTTCACACGACGAGAGGCATGCGAACGGGGTCGAAAGGGGACACATAAGCGACGGACTCGGGGAAAGAAGAGGGCGGAACCCTCGCACCTGGTCAATCGACGCCGGTCTCCGGGAGGCTCCCCATGGGAAGCCGTCAACTCGTCATACGTGCCGGTCGCCGCTGTGCGCTCGCGGTCGCCGCGCTCGGGATCGCCGCGGCGGCCGGGGCCCTGGAGGTCGGCCCCACCCCCGCACCGTCACCCGGCCGCAGTAGCGGCGCCTCGGTGGAATCGACCGCCGACCCGGGCCGCCCGGCCCCCTCCGCCTACTCGCTGCAGACCCAGGGCGGCCCGCGCAGCGTCCGGGTGGCCCGGGTGGTCACCGGCACGATGTTGTTGACCGGGCTCGTGCTGACCGCGCTCGGCGCGATCGGGATGCGCGGACCGGAGCTGATCCGGCACAAGGTCGCCCGACGTGTCGCGTATCAGGCCGGCTCCTCCCGGTATCGATGGCCGCCGCCGAGCCCGCTGCCGACCGACCTGCCGACCAACCCGGGGACCGGGCCGCCCGGCGCGTGAGTACCCTGATCGGGCCAGTACTCGTCCGGTACCCGCCGCGGACTGGAACGGAAGGCTCGCTCGCGTGAACAACGACATCACCGCACGTCCGCATCCGCACGGCCGCTCGCCCGACCCCGCCGACCGCCCCGCGCGGCTGCGCGTGGGAGTCGTCGGCACCGGTCGCGTCGGCCCGACCCTGGCCGCCGCCCTCGCCCTCGCCGGGCACTCGGTGGTGGCCGCCTCCGGCGTCTCGGAGACCTCCCGGCGCCGTGCCGAGGACCTCCTGCCGGGTGTCCCGCTGGTCGCCCCGCAAGAGGTGATCGCGGCCTCCGACCTGACCCTGCTCACCGTGCCCGACGACGCGCTCGAAGCGCTCGTGCGCGGCCTGGCCGAGACCGGCGCGATCAAGGCCGGTCAACTCCTGGTGCACGCGTCCGGCCGCTACGGCGTGGACATCCTGGAACCGGCCACCCGCGCCGGCGCGCTGCCGCTCGCGCTGCACCCGGTGATGACCTTCACCGGCAGCACCATCGACCTCGAACGGCTGGCCGGCTGCTCCTTCGGGGTCACCTCGCCCGAGCCGCTGCGCCCGGTCGCCGAGGCGCTCGTGGTGGAGATGGGCGGCGAACCCGAGTGGATCGAGGAGCGCGACCGTGCGCTCTACCACGTGGCCCTGGCCAACGGCGCGAACCACCTGGTCACCCTGGTTGCGCAATCGCTCGAACTGCTCGGCGCGGCCGGCGTCCGGGCCCCGGGCCGGATGCTCGGACCGCTGCTCGGCGCCGCCCTGGACAACGCGCTGCGCGCCGGCGACCAGGCGCTCACCGGCCCGGTGGCGCGCGGCGACGCGGGCACCGTGGCCGCGCATGTGGCCGAACTGCGCCGGGTCTCGCCCGAGGCGCTGGCCGCGTACGTGGCGATGGCCCGACTGACCGCCGACCGCGCGCTGAACGCCGGCCTGCTCAAGGCCGAGTCGGCCGAGGCGCTGCTGGGCGTGCTGGCCGAGGGAGGCCGACCGTGACCGCCGTACGCCTGGCCCGGACCGCGTCCGACCTGGCCGGTGCGGACCGGCCCGGCGGCCCGCGCGCCGTGGTGATGACGATGGGCGCGCTGCACCAGGGCCACGCGGCGCTGATCCGGGCGGCGCGCGCGTTCGTCGGCCCGACCGGCCACGTCGTGGTCACCGTGTTCGTCAACCCGCTCCAGTTCGGCGTGGGCGAGGACCTGGACCGCTACCCGCGCACCCTGGACGCCGACCTGGAACTGAGCGGGGAGGCGGGCGCCGACGTGGTGTTCGCGCCCTCGGTGGACGAGGTGTACCCGGGCGGCGAACCGCGGGTGCGGATCACCGCCGGACCCACCGGCGCGGTGCTCGAAGGGGCCTCCCGGCCCGGCCACTTCGACGGAATGCTCACCGTGGTCGCCAAACTCCTGCACCTGACCGTGCCGAAGGTCGCCTTCTTCGGCGAGAAGGACGCCCAGCAACTCGCGCTGATCCGGCGCATGGTGCGCGACCTGAACTTCCCCGTCGAGATCGTGGGCGTGCCCACCGTCCGCGAACCCGACGGGCTGGCCCGGTCCAGCCGCAACCGCTACCTGTCCGAGGCCGAACGGGAGATCGCGCTCTCGCTCAGCCGGGCACTGGACGCGGGCGCCCGGCGCGCCGACGACGGTGCGGGCGCCGTGCGCGCCGCCGCCGAGGACGTGCTGCGCGCCGTGCTGAAACCCGACTATGTGGAGTTGGTCGACATCGACGACTTCACCCCGGTGGCCGCCGACCACGCCGGCCCGGCGATCCTGGCGATCGCGGCCCGCGTGGGCGCCACCCGGCTCATCGACAACGCCCGACTGAAGATCACGGGAGTCCCCCGGTCATGATGCGCACGATGTTCAAGTCCAAGATCCACCGCGCGACGATCACGCAGGCGGACCTCCACTACGTCGGCTCGATCACCATCGACGAGGATCTGCTCGAAGCCGCCGACATCCTGCCCGGCGAACTGGTGCACGTGGTCGACATCGACAACGGCGCCCGCCTGGAGACCTACACGATCGCGGGCCCGCGCGGCACCGGCGTGATCGGCATCAACGGTGCCGCGGCCCGCCTGGTGCACACCGGCGACCTGGTGATCATCATCGCCTACGCCCAGGTCACCGACGCCGAGGCGCGGGCGATGAAGCCGCGCGTGGTGTTCGTGGACGCGACCAACACGATCACCGGCACCGGCCACGACCCGGCCGAGGCGCTGCCCGGCGGCGAGACGCTGCGCGGCGACCGCGTGGTCGGCGACCGGGCCGCGCAATGAACACGCCCGCACTGCCCGCGCGCCTGGCCGCCCCCGATCCCGGGTGGAACGTGCGCGCGGATGTCATCGTGGTCGGCTCCGGGGTGGCCGGCCTGACCGTCGCGTTGCGTGCGCGCCGGGCCGGCCGGGTCCTGTTGGTGACCAAGGCCCAGCTCGACGAGGGCTCCACGCGCTGGGCGCAGGGCGGGATAGCCGCCGCGCTCGGCGAGGGCGACACCCCCGAACAGCACCTGCGCGACACGCTCGTGGCCGGGGCCGGACTGTGCGCCGAGGACGCGGTCCGGGTGCTGGTCACCGAGGGCCCGGACGCGGTGCGCCGGCTGATCGACACCGGCGCCGAGTTCGACCGGGGGCCGGACGGCGACGTGCTGCTCACCCGCGAGGGCGGCCACCTGCGCAACCGGATCGCGCACGCGGGCGGCGACGCGACGGGCGCCGAGATATCGCGGGCGCTGGTGGCCGCGGTACGGGCCACGCCGGACATCGAGGTGATCGAGAACGCGCTCGTGCTCGACCTGCTCAAGGACGCCTCCGGGCGTGCCTGCGGGGTCACCCTGCACGTGATGGGCGAGGGCGCCCGGGACGGGGTCGGCGCCGCCCTGGGGCGCGCCGTCGTGCTCGCCACCGGCGGCATGGGCCAGGTCTTCTCGTCCACCACGAACCCGTCGGTGTCCACCGGCGACGGGGTCGCGCTCGCACTGCGTGGCGGGGCCGAGGTCACCGACCTGGAGTTCGTGCAGTTCCACCCGACCGTGTTGTGGCTCGGCGCGGGCGCGGAGGGCCAGCAGCCGCTGGTCTCCGAGGCGGTCCGCGGCGAGGGCGCCCATCTCGTGGACGCGGCCGGCATCCGGTTCATGACGGACCGTCATCCGCTCGGCGAGTTGGCCCCGCGCGACATCGTGGCCAAGGGCATCATGCGCCGAATGGCGGAAACCGGCGCCGAACACATGTACCTGGACGGTCGGCACTTCGGCGCGGACATGTGGAAGCACCGCTTCCCGACCATCCTGGCCGCCTGCCGCGCGCACGGGATCGACCCGGTGACCGAGCCGATCCCGGTGGCGCCCGCCGCGCACTACGCGAGTGGAGGCGTGCGTACCGACCTGCACGGACGGACCAGCGTGCCCGGGTTGTACGCGTGTGGGGAGGTGGCCTGCACCGGTGTGCACGGTGCCAACCGGCTCGCCTCCAACTCGCTGTTGGAGGGCCTGGTCTTCGCCGAGCGGATCGCGGCCGATCTGGCCCGGGACATGCCGCCGTTCGCCGCGCCGGTCGCCCCCGAGGGCCCGGCCGGGCTGCTCGCCGAGGACGTCCGGCTGCGCCTGCAACGCGCGATGACCTCGGGCGCCGGGGTGCTGCGCGACGCGGCCGGACTGGCCGACACCCGGGGCGCGTTGACCGCCTTGGCCGCTCGTACCAGCACCGATCCGTGCACGCAGACGTGGGAGACCACCAATCTGCACCTGGTCGCGAGCGCGCTCACCCGGGCCGCGTTGCTCCGCGAGGAGACGCGCGGCTGTCACTGGCGCGAGGACCGTCCGGACCTCGACGACGCCCGGTGGCGCGGCAACCTCGTCACGTCGCTGCGCGAGGGTGCCCTGCACGTCGCCTACCAGGCACACGAACCCAAGGAGTCGACCGCGTGAGCACCGTCAAGCTGTCCGCCGATCTCACGTCCCGCCTGGCCGAGGCCGGGCTCGACCCGCTCGCCGTCGCCGCGCTGGTGACCGCTGCCGTCGCGGAGGACCTCGACGGCGGAGTGGACGTCACCTCGGTGGCCACCGTGCCCGAGGACGCGCGCGGCCACGCCGAGTTCACCGCGCGCGGAGCGGGCGTGGTCGCGGGCCTGCCGGTCGCCGAGGCCGTGCTCGAACTGGTCTGCGGCGCCGACCTGGTGCTCACCCGACACGTGCGCGACGGCGACGTGGTGACGCCCGGCACGGTGTTGTTCACCGCCGAGGCGAGCACCCGCACGCTGCTGACCGCCGAGCGGGTCGCGCTGAACCTGCTGTGCCGGCTGTCCGGCGTGGCCACCGCCACCCGCGCGTGGGCGGACACGATCGAGGGCACCGGTGCCTCGGTCCGGGACACCCGCAAGACCACGCCGGGCCTGCGTGCCCTGGAGAAGTACGCGGTGCGCTGCGGCGGCGGGGTCAATCACCGGATGTCGCTGTCCGACGCGGCGATGGTCAAGGACAACCACGTGGTCGCCGCGGGCGGTGTCGCCGAGGCGTTCAAGGCCGTGCGGGCGGCCTTCCCGAACGTGCCGGTGGAGGTCGAGGTGGACCACCTCGACCAGATCCCGCCGGTGCTGGACGCGGGCGCCGACCTGATCCTGCTGGACAACATGACGCCGGATCGTATGCGCGAGGCGGTGGCCCTGGTCGCGGGTCGGGCCCGACTGGAGGCGAGTGGCGGCCTCACCCTGGAGACCGCCCGTGAGGTCGCCGAGACCGGTGTGGACTA
Organism: Embleya sp. NPDC059213; assembly: GCF_042754445.1. NCBI lineage: Bacteria > Bacillati > Actinomycetota > Actinomycetes > Kitasatosporales > Streptomycetaceae > Embleya > Embleya sp. NPDC059213. The sequence goes on along the minus strand of NZ_JBHZAV010000025.1, from coordinate 62,972 downwards.
CATCGCGGTCGGCGCGCTCACCCACTCCGCCCCGATCCTGGACGTCGGCGTGGACCTGCGCGCCTGAGCGACCGGTACCGTTCACCGGATCAGCACTCCCCGTCCCGCCCCCCTTTCCGAAGCCGCGCTCCGTCCCCCACGGCCCGAGCCAGAACACCAAGGACGCCCACGATGTTGCTCACCATCGACGTCGGTAACTCGCATACCGTGCTCGGCCTGTTCGACGGTGACGAGATCGTCGAGCACTGGCGCATCTCGACCGAGGCCCGGCGGACCGCGGACGAACTCGCCGTCGTCCTCGCGGGATTGCTCGGCCAGCACCCGCTGATCGGCGCCGACGGCATCGACGGCATCGCGATCTGCTCCACCGTGCCGTCCGTGCTGCACGAAATGCGCGACATGGTGCGGCGCTATTACGGCGACATCCCCACGGTCGTCGTCGAACCCGGGGTCAAGACCGGTGTGCCGGTCCTGATGGACAACCCCAAGGAGGTCGGCACCGACCGGATCATCAACGCGCTCGCGGCGGTCAAGTTGTACGGCGGCCCGTGCGTGGTGGTCGACTTCGGCACCGCGACCACCTTCGACGCGGTCAGCACCAAGGGCGAGTACGTCGGCGGCGCGATCGCCCCCGGCATCGAGATCTCGGTGGACGCGCTGGGTGCGCGCGGCGCGCAGTTGCGCAAGATCGAGCTGATGCGTCCGCGCAGCGTGATCGGCAAGAGCACGGTCGAGGCGATGCAGGCGGGCATCCTGTACGGCTTCGCCGGGCAGGTGGACGGCGTGGTCAAGCGGATGGCGGCCGAACTGTCCCCGGACGACCCGGACGCGGTCACCGTGGTGGCCACCGGCGGACTGGCGACGCTGGTGCTGGGCGAGGCTTCGGTGATCGACGTGCACGAGCCGTGGCTGACCCTGATCGGCCTGCGGATGGTCTACGAGCGCAACGCGGCGGTCTGAGCGGGCCGGCTGCGGGGCCGGCTCCCGATCCCAATCGGAAAAAAACACGCATGAAATAAACCGGATTGTCCATCTCGCCGCATACAGTGCGTGCTATGCCGACGCCACATGGTGACCAGGGGATGGCCTTCAGCGCGCACGAGGTGCGGGTGCTGTGTCGCGCGCTGACCGCCGCGTTGCGCGGCGGTCGCGACGCGGTCGACTTCTGGTTGCTCGGCCGGGCGATCGCCGAGGCGCAGGACGAGCGCGACCGGCTGCGCGTGTTCATGACGGCCGAACTGCGGCGCTATCGGGCGGCGATGCCCGGCAGCGCGGCCGGCTTCCTGTCCTGCCTGCGCAACGCGGTCGACGAGGTCGCACACATCCCGTCCGCCGAGGACCTGGCCGCCCTGCGCAGCACCGTCGACCTGCCCTGCGGCGAACACGAACGAGCAAGCCGCGTAGCGCTGTTGCACCGCTGCACCCACCTCGCCGAGGCCGCCCTCGAACAACGCCTCACCGCCCGAGCCCACCGCCGCGCCACCGCCCGGTCCGCCCGCCCCGACCCCCTGGACATCCTCATCCCGACCCGCCCCCGGCCGATCGCCCCCCAGCCCCCGGCTCCGCCGGAGCCCGAGCCCGCTGTTGCACCAGGGTCCGGACCCGAGTGCGAGCCCGGACCCGAGACCGGACGGGTGGCCGAGAGCGCCGACCCTGCGGTCGTGACAGCTCCCGAGACGGACCCCACCGACCGCCCCGAACCGGGGGTCGCAGGAGAGTCGGCACGCACGTCCGAGCCCGGTGCGGATTCGAGCGACGCCGATGTCCTGGAGCAGGACTCCTCCGTCGAAGCCCTGTCTCCGGTGATTCCGCACCGTCGGCAGGGCCGCCAACTCGGCCAACTGCCCGCCCCGGAGACCCTGCGCACGGGCACCGGCTGAGCCAAACGTTTCGTCGCCGATTCGTGATACGGCGCCGCTGGTCACGTGGCCCAACCGACCCGTAGTCTGACGCGACTTTGAAGATCCTTGGGGGGACCTTGCTTCGGATTCGCCTTTCGCCTGCTCGAAAAGCTGCCCTTTTCACGACCGCGAGCCTGACGCTGATCGGCGCGTCGGCGATTTCCACGGCTGCGGCGGACACCCGCGACCAACTCGTCGAGATCACGGCTCCCGCATCGGTCGACCTGGAACTGGGTACGTCGACGACGCTGACCGTGACCTTGGACGTGAAGCCGGACAAGCCGGGCGCGACCACAACTCCCAATGTCTACGCCCTGTTCAAGTCGGGCGTCGGAGTTTCGGTCAAATCGCTGAAACTCGTACTCCCCGCTCCGTGCCTGCCGGCCCCCGAGGATTCCTTCTCGTGCAGGTGGGACAGCCTTCCCGTCGGACAGACGAAACTCGCGCTGAAGGTCACGTCCGTAGCCACCAATCCGAGCGTGTCGCACGAGGTCATCAATGTCATGGCCGGCGGTGCCGGTTTTGCGGACACCAAGAGCATCGATGTCGTCCACCAAGAGCCGGTGGACTTCGCCGTGCTCGACAAGGACGCGCGGAGCACCCGCAAGCCGGGTGACACCTTCGCCGTTCCGATGGGTTTCCAGAACGTACGGGAACGCACACTCACCGATGTTTCGCTGATCAGCGAGTCCGACTACGGCCTGGAACCGGCGAAGAAGTATGCGAACTGCCGCTACGGCCTCGCGTACGGCACCAGAAACCTCGTCGTCTGTGACTTCAAGGGGCCAGTCAAGGCCGGTGAGTCGTTCGGCTTGGCGGAGCCCTACCCGTACAAGGTCTCGCCGGATGTTCCGGTCTTCGGTGCTCAGGCGTACTACCGGTTCGTACAGACCGCCGACGTCACGAAGTCGCTGCGCGGTGCCGACATCCAGTGGTCTCCGGGTGCGGGCGACGCGCTGAAACTGGCCTCGACGACCACGCAGGCGCCGGACCGGCGGGCGAGTTCGGGCTCCTTCAATGTGCTGCTGGGCGAGGACCAGCCACAGAGCACGACGAGTACGCCGCCGATCTCCGTGGTGGCGAGCCCGGGAATCGAGGTTCCGGTTCGGGTGTCGGTCAAGAACGACGGGCCGCGCGTCCTCAATTCGTTCGACACCGGCGGGCCCGGAAGTGTTGCGGGCATCGCCTTCCCGAAGGGCGTGCGGGTGGCCGCTGTGCCCAAGGAGTGCTCGCACGAATCGCTGGCCGCCGACCAGGATGCGCTCCGGCCGCTGAAGGCGGCAGGCGCGGACGTCTATGGCTGCGAGATCACCGGGGGCGAGCTCTGGAAGGTCGGTACCACTCGTGACTTCACGTTCAAGGTCGAGCTCGCCAAGGGCCTGACCGACGCCAAGGGCGGCATCGTGACGGTCGCGGCCAAGGTCCCGCTGGTCGACATGGTGTTCACCGCCAAGGAAGGTGCCACCTCCGGTGGGTCCGGTTCGACCGGTGGTGCGGCCACGACGGCCGGCGCGGGTTCGACCGGCGGTGGCAATGGCACCGAGCTGGCCGAGACCGGCTCGGACTCCTCGTCCACGACGTTGATCGTGGGCGGCGCAGCGGCGCTGTTCGTACTCGGCGGTGGCGTGTTCTTCGTGGCGCGTCGGCGCAAGGGTGCGGGCCTCGTGGCCTGATTCACAACGATCGGCGGAGGGCGGGGTCGCGGCGGCGATTCCGCCCTCCGGCGTATCCGCCCCCGGGCCGGACGGATATCGGTTCGGGGAGGTGGTTGGCCATGGGTAGCCTTGTCCCGTGACCGAGCAGAGCGCAGCGCAGCCGCAGATCGACGACCTTCCCGAGCAGATGCGGGTTCGCCGCGACAAGCTCGATCGGCTCCGAGCCGAGGGAACCGACCCGTACCCGGTCGGATTCCCCCGCAGCACGACGGTGGCGGCCCTGCGCGCGGAGTTCGACGGTCTCGAAGCCGATGTGGAGACCGGGCGCCGCGTCGGTATCACCGGCCGGGTGGTGCTGTATCGCACCGGCGGCAAGTTGTGCTTCGCGACCCTGCGCGACGGCGACGGCGACATCCAGGTGATGGTCTCGCTCGACGGCGTCGGCGCCGAGTCGCTGGCCGCCTGGAAGAGCGACGTCGACCTGGGCGACCACGTCGGCGTCGAGGGCCAGGTCATCACCTCCCGCCGCGGCGAGCTGTCGATCATGGTCGACTCGTGGGCGATCACGTCCAAGTGCCTGCGTCCGCTGCCGGACAAGCACAAGGGCCTGACCGACCCCGAGGCCCGGGTCCGCCAGCGCTACGTCGACCTGATCGTCAACGACGAGTCGCGCGCGATGTTGCGTACCCGCAGCCGGATCGTGCGCTCGATCCGCGAGTGGTTCGACGCCAGGGACTTCCTGGAGGTCGAGACCCCGATGCTCCAGCCGGTGCACGGCGGCGCCACCGCGCGCCCGTTCGTCACCCACATCAACGCGTACGACATGGACCTCTACCTGCGCATCGCGCCGGAGCTCTACCTCAAGCGCCTGGTCGTCGGCGGCGCCGAGAAGGTCTTCGAGATCAACCGCAACTTCCGCAACGAGGGCGCGGACTCGACGCACAACCCCGAGTTCACCATGCTCGAGGCGTACGAGGCGTACGGCGACTACAACACGATGGCCACGCTCACCCGCGAGGTGTACCAGCACGTCGCCCAGGCCGTGTTCGGCACGCACACCTTCCGCTACGGCGACCGCGAGGTGGACATCTCCGGCGAGTGGCGCGAGATCACCGTCTACGGTTCGGTCTCCGAGGCGCTCGGCGAGGAGGTCACCCCCGAGACGCCGATCGAGGCGGTGCGCAAGCTCGCCGACGCGCGGGAGATCGAGTACGACAAGGCGTGGGGCCAGGGCAAGTTGGTCCAGGAGATCTACGAGGCGCTGGTCGAGCACACCCTGGCCGAGCCGACCTTCGTCCGCGACTTCCCGATCGAGACGTCCCCGCTGACCCGCCAGCACCGCAGCACGCCGGGCGTCGCGGAGAAGTGGGACCTGATCGGCTTCGGCATGGAGTTGGGCACCGCCTACTCCGAGTTGGTCGACCCGGTCGAGCAGCGTCGCCGGCTCACCGAGCAGTCGCTGCTCGCCGCGGGCGGCGATGTCGAGGCCATGCGGATCGACGAGGACTTCCTGCGCGCGCTGGAGTTCGCGATGCCGCCGAGCGGCGGTCTGGGGCTGGGCATCGACCGGATGATCATGGCCTTCACCGGTCGCGGCATCCGCGAGACGATCCTGTTCCCGCTGGTGAAGCCGACCACCGACTGACGGTCGGCCCGCGCTCGGGAGCCCCTTCGGTGACGGATCGTCGTCCCCGAGGGGGCTCCTGTCGCATTCCCGGGCGCGTCACCCGTTCGTACGCATAGGGTCGGCCGCATGGAAGCAGCCCCCGATCTCCGGATCTGCGTCGCCGGTGATTCGTTCGTCCAAGGCGTCGGCGATCTCGCCGGCGGCGGATGGGTCGGCCGCCTGGCGGCCGAGTCCCGTCGCCGGGGCCGGCAATTGACCGCGTACAACCTCGGCGTGCGGTTGGAGACCTCGGCCGACGTCGCGGAGCGCTGGTACGGCGAGGCCGTCCCGCGCATGCGGCACGCCGACGGCACCGGCATGGTCTTCGCGTTCGGCGTCAACGACGTCAAGGTCGAGCGCGGCCGCCGTCGTGTCGGGCACGCGGACAGCGTCGCCAACCTCGACGCGATACTGGACACCGCCACCGGCGCCCGCTGGACCTGCCTGGTCGTCGGCGCACCACCGGTGCCCGGCGAGCCGAACGGCGGCGAGGACGCGCTCGCCCTGGAGGACGCGTACGCGAAGACGTGCGCCGCGCGCGGCATCACCTTCGTGCCCCTCCAGCACACCCTGCGCGCGGACCCCGAGTGGTGGGCGAGCATCGACGCCTACGGCGACGGGGCGCACTGCGACTCGACCGGCTACGCCAAGCTCGCCGCGCTGATCGCCGAAGGCGGCTGGTGGGACTGGCTGGACTCGCTCGCGGTCGGCCGCTGACGGATCGGCCGACGTGGGCGTGGTCGAGCCGTCCGGTGATCCCGGAGCGCGGTGATCAGGCCGCGACGCCCTTGCCGGACAGCCAGGTCTTCGGGTCCACGGCCGCGCCGCCCTTGGGGTGCACCTCGAAGTGCAGGTGCGGTCCGGTGGAGTTGCCGGTGGTACCGACGTAGCCGATCACCTCGCCGGCGGCCACCGAACCGGAGGTCTTCGCGAACCGGGACTGGTGGCAGTACCAGGTCTGGGTGCCGTCGGGGTGGGTGATCACGATCCGGTTGCCGAACGCGCCCGCGCTGCCCGCGGAGGAGATCTTCCCGGCGGCGGCGGCCTTGATCGGCGTACCGGAGCGGGCCGCGAAGTCCAGGCCGGTGTGCGTGTGCGCCCAGCGCGAGCCGCTGTTGCCGAAGCGACCGGTCAACGTGTAGCCGGATGTCGGCGCCACCCATCCCGAGGCCGCCCGCTCGGCCGCGACCCGGTCGGCCTCGGCCTGACGCTCGGCCTCCGCCGCCCGGTCGGCCTCCGCCTGGCGCTCCGCCTCCGCGACCCGCTCGGCCTCCGCCTGGCGCTCCGCCTCCGCTCGCGCGGCCGTCTCCGCGGCGGCCTGTCGCTCGGCCTCCCGCGCGGCGTCCAACGACGGACGCTCCTGCGAGCGTGCCGCGACGTCCGCGCCGCGATCGGCGAGCCACTGCGCGTTCTCCGGATCGGCGCCGGTCGAGCCGGCCGCGCGCGCATCGCCGGGGTCCGTCCCCGACACCTGCACCCCGGTGGTGACCGCGACGGCCAACAGCGCGAGACCGGCGACCACGATGACCGGACGGCGCGGACGCAACGCCTTCGGCCGCGCGGGGCGGTCGGCGGGCGTGGACATGGACGTGGGCGTGGACGGAGCTTCGGGGGAGTGCGGCACGAACACCTCGGTGAATCGACGACAGGGCCGCGATCAGTGGTAACAATTCACCGCACATCGACCAAGTCGTGACGGAGTGGACACTACGCGGCCACGTAGTAGTGCGTTCCGCGTTCCCGCATCCGCTCGCGCCGGGAAGGGCCGGGTGCGACAAATCCGGACGAAGTCGCGTCTACGATGCTGCGTAGGGGATCGCTCGCCACGCGTGACGCAGCTCACGGTGTGACAAGGTTTCGGGAGGGTCCGACCATGAAGCGACTCGGCGAACTCGAGACCCGGGTGATGCTTCGCATCTGGCGGCTCAATCGCCCGTCCTCGGTGCGTGAAGTGCAGGAGGCGCTGCTGCCGGAGCGCGAGCCCGCCTATACGACGGTGATGACCGTGCTCGACAAACTCTTTCGCAAGGGCCTGTTGCGCCGCAGACTGCACGGCCGGGCCTATCGATACGAGGCCGTGTACTCCCGGGACGCCTATACCGCCGAGTTGATGCGCGCCGACTGGGCGGCCGGCGACAGCCGCGCCGGCGCTCTCGTGTACTTCGTCGAGGGCATGACGCCGGAACAGATCCAGGCGTTGCGCGACGCGTTGCGGGTGGCGCTGCCCTGAGTCGAATCGGCCGTTCGGTGGGGTCCGGCGCCTGGGCCGTACCGGGGGTCTTGTCAATTCGTTCGGCGCAGCCCGCAACGCTCCCGGCGCAACTCTGCGTAATCGTATTAATGATCTACGTAAGAAATGCGACTTCGGTACGGCGGAACGGAAAGTGGGCCGACACGATGCGAGTTAAAACCCGAGTGGGGCATGTCCTCGCGATGGCCGGCGTCCCGGTGGGCGCAACGCCGGCCGCGATCCCGGGCATGGTCGGCCGGGCGGGCGCGGCCCCCCGAGCGGCAGCCGGAACCCGTCGCCACGTCGTACGGGTGGACCACAACGCACGAGTGGAGCGGGTGGTCGTCCTCGCGGGTGTCCGGCACCCCCACGCCCGCCGATGTGTCGGCCGACCCGCGCCGTCGACTCGACCGAATGCGGGCGGAGTTCGGGCGGCGGCTGCAGAGCGCGCTCGCGGACCTGATGAGTGCGCTCGGCACGTCGTCGCCGGGTATCGCATTGCCGGCCTGCCCGGCCCGGCCGACTTCGGGGTGGGCACCGCCGCGGCGAAGCCGCCGAACCGGCCGCCGTTCCCGCCCGCGCCCACCTCGACCGGGCCGCCCGGTCGGCAGGTGGACCCGGCCCCGACGGCCAGGCTGGAATTGCGCCGCACGGCCGACCACGCGCAGGCCGAGCCGGGTGACGCGGTCACCCACACGGTGACGGTGCGAAACTCGGGCAACGGCGAGGCGAAGTCCGCGGTCGTGCGCAACACGTTGCCGGCAGGCGTGAAACCGATGGAATCCAAGCCGTCCCAGGGTGAATTCGACCCGGCCACCGCACTGTGGAAGACCGGCCCGATCAGGGCCGGCTCCGAGGTCGTCCTGATTCTCGTACTCCGGGTCCCGCATGGTGCGGCCGGAACCGAGATGACCGCTCGATCGAGTTTCATCAGCACGCCGGGTGCCGAGCCGGTCATCCGCGACGCGTGCGGCGACGACGCCGAGGCGGCCTGTGCGAGCACGCGCGTGGCCGATTCCGCGACCCGGAAATGACCGGGGGAATCCGGCCATATCCGACCTGATCGCTCGATCCGATCACTGCACCCGATGACTCCGCGGCCGTGCTGCGGGCCTCGGGTATCCGGTGCCGGATGTATCCGGATGTATGAAGAACGCGAGGTCCGGACGGTGCGAAACGCCGTCCGGCCCGCCGTCGTCGGTTGGGGTGTTTCCGCTACCAGCGGGGCAGATCGGTGGTAAACAGGGCGGAGCGGCGACGACTATCGTGATCGCGATAGCGTCACCCCATGGAAGTGACGATCCGACGTGCCAGAACGTCCGATGTGCGGGCCATTCGACGCCTTGTGGATGGGTACGTGGGGCTGCGTATCCTTCTGGACAAACCCACGGTCACCCTCTACGAGGATGTGCAGGAGTTTTGGGTTGCGGAGCGGGACACCGACAGCGAGGTGGTCGCCTGCGGAGCTCTGCACGTGATGTGGGAAGACCTCGCCGAGGTGCGCACTCTCGCGGTGGATCCGGTGTGCCGCGGCCACGGAGTGGGCCACCTCTTGCTCAGCAAACTCCTGGAGACCGCGCGTTGGCTCGGTGTTCGGCGGATATTCTGCTTGACCTTCGAGGTCGACTTCTTCGTGAAGCACGGCTTCGTCGAGATCGAGGAGACGCCGATCGACCGCGATGTCTACAGTGAACTGATGCGTTCGTACGACGAGGGCGTCGCCGAGTTTTTGGATCTGGAACGCGTCAAACCCAACACCCTTGGCAACACGCGGATGCTGCTCCATCTCTGGCAGTGATCTCGATCCGCGTAGACCGCGCGAGTGTGGTGGAGATCGCGTGACCCATGCCGGCGAACCCCTTGACGCTTCTTGCCGATGACGGTGTGGTGTGCGGTGAAGTGGCAACCACAAACCCGGTAACGTATTGCCGGCCGGACGGGTTCCGCGCGGGTGGGTTTGTATTTTCCCGCAGAAAGCGGTTTCCTTTTCTTGAGTTGGTTGAACCCTCCCGATGAAAGGGAATCCTGGTGGCACAGAAGGTCCAGATTCTTCTCGTTGACGACCTCGACGGCGGCAAGGCCGATGAGACGGTGACGTTCGCGCTCGACGGTGTCTCCTACGAGATCGACCTGAGCGCCACGCACGCAGAGCAGCTCCGCGCGGCCCTGACGACCTACGTCGAGGCCGGCCGCAAGACCGGTGGCCGGGTCGCCGCGCGCCGCGGCGTCCGCCAGGTGGTCAAGGGTGGTGCCGCCTCCGGCGACACCGCCAAGATCCGCGCCTGGGCCAAGGAGAACGGCTACGACGTGAGCGAGCGCGGTCGCGTGCCGGGCAACATTCGCGACGCCTACGAGAAGGCCCACGCCTGATCGTCGACGCCATCATCGAGCGGTGCCCTCCCCCGAACGAACCGGGGGAGGGCACCGCTCATGTCGTTTTTCCGGGGCCGGGGCGGGCCCGGAGCGCCGGCCCGGCCGTGCTTCAGGCCGGTACCGGGCGGTGGTGGGTCAGCGGCCTCGGCTCGGTGGCCCGCGGCCGGGGGAACAGCCGCACATGCTGGCACGCGTGCGCCAACGTGCTCAGCAGCCGGGTGACGTCCGGAAAGCGCACATCCACGTGCAGCACGGCGCCGAGGGCGGCGAGGTGCTCGACGGGGCGCACTCGGCCCGCGTCGACCGGCGGGCGCAACCAGCGCGCGTGCTCCCACGACCGGGGCCACGGCGCCCGCCACGTGGCCGGCCACGGCGACGGCGCGGCCACCGTGTCGCCCTCGCCGTACGCGCGCAGGTCCAGGTCCAGGTCGGCCCAGTCCAGCCAGTCCAGCAGGGCGGGCAGATCGTCCGCGACCCCGGGGGCCACGAAGAACTGGATCCGGCCGGTCCCGGTCGCGGCCACCGGCCCGACCGGGACGCCCAGCCGCTCGGCCCGGTCCAGGGCCCGGACGCCCGCCGCCCCGGGAACGTCCAGGACGTCGAACCGCACCCCGGCGGCCAGCCGGACCGACGCCGACGGGTCGGCCGCCCAGTGTCGCGAGAGCACCTGCGGATCGGTGGTCGCCACCGCGAGCCCGCCCTTCGCGTCGGCCGATCCCGGACCCGCCGGCCAGCCCAGGGCACGCGCGTACCAGAGGGCCTCGTCCAACGGGCCCGGCACGACGGGCGCCGAACGGGACGCGAAAACAAGCGTGGCTGCCATAACGTGTTCAACTCCGGGACGACAGCGAGGTTACGAAAGGTGATATGCCAACCGCGATGAGTGACATGTCGGGCGGGCCGGTCGCGCCGGGCCTGCCCGAGTGCCCGTGTGGATGCCCGCACAGCGGTCGTGACCTGCCGGTATACAGCGGGTGTCGTCCTGGGTATGACCCGACCATGGAGGGGACTCGGGGAGGTGTGATCGGTGCCGTCGCCGGGTCGCGACGGGATCGGAAAATACCGCGTTCGCTTCTGGCGTACTCGGAATCGGCCTCAGGACGTGGCCGGCGGGAACACCGACACGCACCATCGGGTTTGACTAGTTGTCCAAAGCGGTCCGCAACACGTGGGTCGCACGTCTTCACGGACGAATCGAGCGGTCCTGCGTGCAGGACTAGCATGCGGAAGGACAGGGAGGGGACCGTCCCCGATCTGCACGACCGCTCTGAGGAGCGATAACGATGTTCGAGAGGTTCACCGACCGCGCGCGGCGGGTTGTCGTCCTGGCTCAGGAGGAGGCCCGGATGCTCAACCACAACTACATCGGTACTGAGCACATCCTCCTCGGCCTCATCCACGAGGGTGAGGGCGTCGCTGCGAAGGCCCTGGAGAGCCTCGGCATCTCGCTTGAGGCAGTGCGTCAGCAGGTTGAGGAGATCATCGGTCAGGGTCAGCAGGCCCCGTCCGGTCACATCCCCTTCACGCCCCGTGCGAAGAAGGTCCTCGAGCTGTCGCTTCGCGAGGCGCTCCAGCTCGGCCACAACTACATCGGCACCGAGCACATCCTGCTCGGCCTGATCCGCGAGGGCGAGGGCGTCGCCGCCCAGGTCCTCGTGAAGCTGGGCGCCGACCTCAACCGGGTCCGCCAGCAGGTCATCCAGTTGCTCTCCGGCTACTCCACCGGCAAGGAATCCGCCGCGCCGGGCGGCAGCGGCCAGGAGGGGACGCCTTCCACGTCCCTCGTGCTCGACCAGTTCGGGCGCAACCTGACCCAGGCGGCGCGCGAAGGCAAGCTCGACCCGGTCATCGGGCGCGAGAAGGAAATCGAGCGGGTCATGCAGGTGCTGTCCCGCCGCACCAAGAACAACCCCGTCCTGATCGGCGAGCCCGGCGTCGGCAAGACCGCCGTCGTCGAGGGCCTGGCCCAGGCGATCGTCAAGGGCGAGGTGCCCGAGACGCTCAAGGACAAGCAGCTCTACACGCTGGACCTCGGCGCGCTGGTGGCGGGTTCCCGCTACCGCGGTGACTTCGAGGAGCGGCTGAAGAAGGTGCTCAAGGAGATCCGCACCCGAGGCGACATCATCCTGTTCATCGACGAGCTGCACACGCTCGTCGGTGCGGGTGCCGCCGAAGGCGCGATCGACGCGGCGAGCATCCTCAAGCCGATGCTGGCGCGAGGCGAGCTGCAGACGATCGGTGCGACCACGCTCGACGAATACCGCAAGCACCTGGAGAAGGACGCGGCGCTCGAGCGCCGGTTCCAGCCGATCCAGGTCGCGGAACCGTCACTGCCGCACACGATCGAGATCCTCAAGGGTCTGCGCGACCGCTACGAGGCGCACCACCGCGTGTCGATCACCGACCAGGCCCTGGTGGCCGCGGCGACGCTCGCGGACCGGTACATCTCCGACCGGTTCCTGCCGGACAAGGCGATCGACCTCATCGACGAGGCCGGCTCGCGGATGCGCATCCGGCGCATGACCGCGCCGCCGGACCTGCGCGAGTTCGACGAGAAGATCGCCAACGTGCGTCGGGACAAGGAGTCCGCGATCGACGCGCAGGACTTCGAGAAGGCCGCGTCCCTGCGCGACAGCGAGAAGAAGCTGCTCGCCGACAAGGCGAAGCGGGAGAAGGAGTGGAAGGCCGGCGACATGGACGTCGTGGCCGAGGTCGACGAGGAACTGATCGCAGAGGTTCTCTCGACCGCCACCGGCATCCCGGTCTTCAAGCTGACCGAGGAGGAGTCGGCCCGTCTGCTCCGCATGGAGGACGAGCTGCACAAGCGGGTCATCGGCCAGAAGGACGCCATCAAGGCGCTCTCCCAGGCCATTCGGCGCACCCGCGCCGGACTCAAGGACCCGAAGCGTCCCGGTGGTTCGTTCATCTTCGCCGGCCCGTCCGGCGTCGGTAAGACCGAGCTGTCCAAGACGCTCGCCGAGTTCCTCTTCGGCGACGAGGACGCGCTCATCCAGCTGGACATGAGCGAGTTCTCCGAGAAGCACACGGTCTCCCGGCTGTTCGGTTCGCCGCCCGGATATGTGGGTTACGAAGAGGGTGGCCAGCTCACCGAGAAGGTCCGTCGCAAGCCTTTCTCGGTGGTTCTGTTCGACGAGGTCGAGAAGGCCCACCCGGACATCTTCAACTCGCTGCTGCAGATTCTGGAGGACGGTCGACTGACCGATTCCCAGGGTCGGGTGGTGGACTTCAAGAACACCGTCATCATCATGACGACCAACCTCGGCACGCGGGACATCTCGAAGGGCTTCGGCCTCGGTTTCTCCGGATCGTCCGACGTCAAGACCGGTTACGACCGGATGAAGGCGAAGGTCAACGAAGAGCTGAAGCAGCACTTCCGTCCCGAGTTCCTCAACCGTGTCGACGACACGATCGTCTTCCACCAGCTTTCCGAGGAAGACATCATCCAGATCGTCGACCTGATGATCGCCAAGGTGGACGAGCGGCTGCGCGACCGGGACATGGGCATCGAGCTGCGTCCCGCCGCCAAGGCACTGCTCGCCAAGCGGGGCTACGACCCGCTGCTGGGTGCCCGTCCGCTCCGGCGGACGATCCAGCGCCAGATCGAGGACAACCTCTCCGAGAAGATCCTCTACGGCGAGCTGCGCTCCGGGTCGATCATCGTGGTCGACACCGAGGGTGAGGGCAAGGACGAGCAGTTCACCTTCGAGGGCATGGAGAAGGCCCCGCTGCCGGACGCACCGCCCATCGAGGCGACCGGCTCGGGCCCGAACCTGACCAAGGAGTAGTCGGGTTCGCGGGAGACCGCGCACGACGACGAAGGGGCCGCCCCCGGGAATCACTTCCCGGGGGCGGCCCCTTCGTCGTGGCGGTTCGGCGCCGGGTGGGGCGCCGGATCAGTGCACGCCGTCGGTGATCTGCTCGTCGGCTCGGCCTGCCGCTTCGGATCGCGCCGGCGGCACCGACTCGGCCGACTCGCGCAGGCCCACCCGGGCGTGCACCCGGCGCAGGAACCGCGGCGCGTACCAGGCGTGCCGGCCCAGCACGCGCATCGCGGCCGGCACCAGGATGCCCCGGACCAGGGTCGCGTCCAGCAGGATCGCCAGGGCCGCACCGAAGCCGAAGAGCTGCAGGAAGCTCACGCTGCTGGTCAGGAACGCCACGAAGGTCACCGCGAGCAGCGCCGCGGCGGTGGTGACAATCCGTCCGGTGCGTCCCAGCCCCTGCCGGACCGCGTCCTCGTCGGACGCCCCGGCGTCGTGCAGTTCCTTGATCCGGCTGGTCACGAACACCTCGTAGTCCATCGACAGCGCGAACGCGATGCAGAACAGCAGCACCGTCATCGAGGTGTCCATGGGCAGCGGGGTGAAGCCGAGCAGGTCGGCGAGATGCCCGTCCTGGAAGACCCACACGGTGATGCCGACCGCGGCCATGATGCTGATCCCGTTCAGGAGCAACGCGCGCAGCGGTTGCAGGATGCTTCCGGTGAACAGGAACAGCAGCACGAACGTACTGAGCACGATCAGCCCGAAGGCGAGCGGCAGCCGGTCGCCGATCGAGGTCTTGGTGTCGACCAGGCGCGCGTCCGTACCGCCGACCAGGGCCTCGGTGCGGTCCGGTGCGGGGACCGCCCGGACGTCGCGGACCAGGTCCTGGGCGGCGTCCGACTTGGCGGGCAGCGTGGTGATCACCGAGAGCAGGCGCGCGTCGGGTCGGATCCGGTCCGGCCCGGCGGTGTCCACCCGGGTCACGCCCGGCAGCGCGGCGAGCCGGCCCGCGTAGGCGTCCACCGGGGCCTGGGCGCCGGTGCCGAGCAGCACCACGTCCAGCGAGCGGGTGTCGTCGAGGCTGTAGTCCGCGCGCAGCGTGTCGCCGACCTGACGGGCCTCGGTGCTCGTCGGCAGGACCCGTTCGTCGGGCGTGCCGAACTTGACCCCGAGCAGCGGCGAGGCGGCCACCAGCAGCACCGCCAGCACCGGCAGCGCGGTGAGCGCGGGCCGCCTGGTGACGAAGCCGGCCAGCCGCGACCACACCGGCGCCTCGCCGCCCTGGACGCCTCGCACGCCCTTGATCCGCATCGACTCCACGCGCGGTCCGAGCACGGTCAGCAGGGCCGGTGCGATGATCAGCGCGGCGAGCGCGGAGATGATCACCACGCCGATCCCCGCGTACGCGAACGAGCGCAGGAAGTACTGCGGGAAGACCAGCAGTACGGCGAGCGCGGCGGCCACCGTCGCGGCGGAGAACAGGATGGTCCGCCCGGCGGTACGCAGTGTGCCCACCACCGCGTCGTGCAGATCGTGCCCCGCGTGCAGCAACTCGCGATGTCGGGCCACGATCAGCAGCGCGTAGTCGATCGCCAGGCCCAGGCCCAGGGCCGTGGTCAGGTTGATCGAGAAGATCGATACGTCGGTCAGGCTGCCGAGAACGAACAACTCGGCGAAGGTGCCCATGATCGCGATGAACCCGATCACGAGCGGGACCAGGGCCGCGATCAGACTGCCGAAGGCGAGCACGAGCAGCAGCATGGTCAGCGGTATCGCGATCGACTCGGCGATCGCCAGGCTCTTGCCGACCTGTCCGTTGACCGCCGGTCCGATCGAGGCTTCACCGCCGATCCGGACCTTGAGCGGGCTGTCCGGGGGCAGTTGCGCGGCCTTGGGCAACTCGCTGACGTCGTCCTCGACCGAATGGGCGACGAGCAGTGCGCCGCGGCCCCCGTCGGCCTTGAGTCCGGGCGCGTTGGTGGTCCAGTAGGAGACCACCTGGTCGAAGCCGGGGGCGGCCGCGAGGGATGCGGTGAGGCGCCGGCCGGCCTCCGCGACGGCCGGTGCGTCGACGTTCGAGCCGTCCTTGGCGCGGACCTCGACCACCAGGTTGGGTCGGCCGCCGAAGGTGTGCTTGATCTCGTCCTGGGCCCGGGTGGAGGCCGAATCCGGTGCGTCGAACCCGCCCGACTGGAGCTTGCCGAAGGCACCGAAGCCGACCCCGGCCGAGACGAGCAACAACAACGTGCCGACCACGAGCACGGCGCGTGCTCGGCGGAATACGAGATCCCCTAGTCGTTCGAGCATGATCATCGACCTTCCATGTGGTCCGTGGGGAGACGGGTGCCGGAGCCGGAGACATCATGTTGACGGCGATAACAATGTTTGCATTGATAACTTGGCATTGAATGTGCGCAGTGTCAACATGGGGCTGGATCGAACGGAGAACCATGGCAAGCGAGCAAGCCGCCGGCACCTCGGGTCGTCGCGGATACCACCACGGCGACCTGCGCAACGCGCTGACCGAGGCCGCGGTGGAACGGGCCCGGGCCGGCGGCCCGCAGGCGATCGTGTTGCGCGAGGCGGCGCGCGCGACGGGGGTGTCCTCCACCGCCGCCTACCGGCACTTCGCCAACCATCACGAGTTGGTCGTGGCGGTCAAGGATCGCGGTCTGGCGATGCTCGCGGCGACGATGCGGGCCGAATTGGCCGCGGGCGAGCCGTGTGCGGATCCGGGCGACGAGGCGCTGCGTCGGCTGCGGGCGGCGGGGCTGGGCTACGTGCGCTTCGCGTTCGCCGAGCCCGGCCTGTTCCGGACCATCTTCCACGGTGCCGCCGAGGGCGAGCCGCTGATCGGCCGTCGGCAGGCGGCCCGCGCGGCGGGCGAGGACGACGGGCATCTGCCCGGCACGCCGGACGAATCGGAGGAGTCCTACTCGCTGATGTCCCAGGCGCTGGACGAACTGGTCGTGCTCGGTCGTCTCCCGGCCGAACGGCGCGAGTACTCCGACGTGGTGATGTGGTCCGCCGTGCACGGGTTGAGCGTGTTGTTGCTGGACACCGAATTGGCCCATCTCCCGGACGAGACCAAGGCGGACATCGTCCGGCGCGGCATCGACGTGGCCCTGAACGGCCTGTGAGACCGGTCGCGGCCGTCCCCCATTAGGTCCCGTCCGACGGGCGCCGGCGCTCGCCCGCTCGCAGGATCGAAGGCATGAGCGCCGACTTCGCGACCAGGACCGCCATCGTCACCGGAGCCGCCTCGGGCATCGGCGCCGCGATCGCCCGCCGACTCGCCGCCGACGGCGCGAACGTCGTGGTCGCCGACCTCGACGACGACGGCGCGGCCCGGGTCGCCGCCGAGATCACCGAGGCCGGCGGCACCGCCCGGGGGATGCGGGTGGACGTGGCCGAACCGCAGTCCTGCGCGGCGCTCGTGCGCGCGGCGGTGGAGGCGTTCGGCGGGCTGCACCTGGCGGTGAACAACGCGGGCATCACCGGCCCGCACGCGCACACCGGCGAGTACCCGACGGACGGGTGGCGCAAGGTGATCGAGATCAACCTGAGCGGTGTCTTCTACGGGATGCGCCACCAGATTCCGGCGATGCTGGAGTCCGGTGGCGGCGCGATCGTCAACATGGCCTCGATCCTGTCCTCGGTCGGCTTCCCGAACGCGGTCGGCTACGTGGCCGCCAAACACGGCGTGCTGGGCCTGACCAAGACCGCCGCGATCGAGTACGCGCAGCAGGGGATCCGGGTCAACGCGGTCGGCCCGGGCTTCATCGAGACCCCGCTGCTGAAGGAATCCGACGCCGAGGCGCACGCCGCGCTGGCCAGGCTGCACCCGATGGGCCGACTCGGCACGGTCGAGGAGGTGACCGAGCCGGTCGCCTTCCTGCTCTCCGATCGGGCCGCCTTCGTGACCGGCAGTTACCACCTGGTGGACGGCGGCTACACCGCGCCGTAGCGCGGGTCCGCGGATACCCCGCCCGGGTAATCCATTCGGTTGGTGAGTAATAGCCTCACCATTGACGTCGCCGGCCCACCGTGCCACCCGGGCATCACTCGTGTATCACACGGGGCCGGTACGCCGGAAAGGGAGAAACCCATGAAGGCCGTCCAATACGTCGAGTTCGGCAAGCCGGTCGAGGTGCGGGAGATCCCCGCGCCCGAACCGGGCCCCGGGCAGGTGCTGCTGAAGGTCACCGCCGGCGGTGTCTGTCACTCCGACATCTTCGTGATGAGTCAACCGACCGGAACCTTCGGTCCCGACGCCCCGCTCACCCTCGGCCACGAGGGCGCCGGCATCGTGGCCGCGCTCGGCGACGGGGTCACCGGCTTCGCGCTCGGCGACGCGGTCGTCGTCTACGGGCCGTGGGGCTGCGGTGCCTGTCACGCTTGTGCGCAGGGCAAGGAGAACTACTGCACGCGCGCCGGCGAGCTGGGCATCCGACCGCCCGGCCTGGGCGCCCCGGGCGCGCTCGCCGACTACGTGCTGATCGACGACGCCCGGCACCTGGTCCCGATCGGTGACCTGGATCCGGTGCAGACCGTGCCGCTCACCGACGCCGGGCTGACGCCGTACCACGCGATCAAGCGCTCGCTGGACAAGCTCTACGCGGGAAGCACCACCGTGGTCCTGGGCGTCGGCGGCCTGGGCCACATCGGCGTGCAGCTCCTGCGCGTGTTGTCCGCGACCCGGGTGATCGCCCTGGACGTGAGCGAGGACAAGCTGGAGCTGGCCCGCGCCTCGGGTGCGCATCTGGCGATCAGGTCCGACGACAAGGCCGCCGGGATCGTCCGCGAGGCCACCGACGGCCTCGGCGCGCAGCTCGTGCTCGACTTCGCCGGTGTGCAGCCCACCGTCGACCTGGCCGCGAAGTGCGCCGCCACGGAGGGCGACCTGACCATCGTCGGCATCGGCGGCGGCACCCTCCCGGTCGGCTTCGGCCTGCTCCCGTACGAGTGCTCGGTCAGCACGCCCTACTGGGGCACCCGCACCGAACTGATCGAGCTGATCGAGCTGGCCCGGCACGGCGGGGTGAGCGCGCACGTGGAGCAGTTCCCGCTCGACCAGGCCGCCGACGTCTACGACCGGCTGCACCACGGCCGGATCAACGGCCGCGCGGTGCTGGTCCCCGGGACCTGACCGGCGCGCGACCGGCTGCGGAATACCTCGACGGGGTATGCGGTTCTGCGAGGTGTCCGACACCGTCACGAGCATCGCGAAGGGAGCCACCGTGACGCTGACCCTGGAGAACTACCGAGTAGCCGAGGAACTGGTCGAGCAACGCGACCCGTTGGGCGCGCTGCGCATCCTGGAGCCGGTGCTGGAGGACGAGCGCGACAACGTGGCCGTGCAGCAACTGGCCGGCCGGGCGTATTTCCTCGCGCTCCGGCTCGGCCGGGCCGAGGCGACGCTGCGGCGGGTGGTCGAACTCGACCCGTGTGACGCATGGGCCACGCACGCACTCGGCCGGACCCTGGAGCGGGCCGGCCGCGGCACCGAGGCCGCGCCGTATCTGCGGCTCGCCGCGGCGATGAACCCGGAGCCGGAGTACACCGCGGCAGCGGCGAGGTACGCCGACTGAGCGAAGACTCAGCCCGAAGAGGCGGCGGAGCGATCCGTCGCCTCTTCGGCGTCCGGGCGCGCGAACGGCCAGGCCGCCCAGGTGAGCGCGAGGAGCAACTGGGCGGCCACGTAGGTGGGCATCACCACCGCGTCCTGACCGGGCACCAGGTCCACGTCGGCGATGCCCAACGCGATCACCGCGTCCGAGAGCAGGAACAACGCGCCGCCGACCCCGGTACGCCGGCCCACTCCCGCCGCGTACACCGCCATCGCGGTGAGCAGCAGGCTGTAGCCGAGCACCGGCACCAGCAGTTCGTCCAGCCCGCGCCACACCAGCGCCATCATCGCGCCCCACGCGAGCAGGTACCCGAGCGCCCGACGCGGCGAAAGCGTGCCGCCCAGGCGCCGAAAGGCCAGGAGATAGCAGACGTGCCCGACCGCGAACCCGGCCATCCCGATCATGAAGGCCGCGTCGTGATCCACGAGCAGCCCGACGTCACCGATGAACCCGCCCGCCAGTGCACCGATCGGCAGCCCCGCGCGCCCCGCATCGGGTCGTGCCGCCACCCACACGAAGGCGATCAGCACCGGCATCAGCAGCGTCTTGCTCACCCAGCGCGGCCCGTCCACGCCACTCGCGGCGAAAACCGTGTCGGCGACGCCCAGGGTCAGGTAGGCCGCGAGCAGCGCGCGTGCCCTCACGCGCCGGCCCGGGCGCCGGCGGGCGGGGCGATCGCCTCGGTCGCGGGCTGCCAGCCCGGCCCGCGCAACACCCGGCCGAACCGCACCCGCCAGGTGCTCGCGGCCCGGACGTCGCGTGCGATGGCCGCGTATTCGTGGAAGGCCACCCGCAGCGGGTTGTAGGTGCCGATGTTCTTGGTGAGCCCGTAGTCCACCGGTTCGCCCTCGGGCTCGAAGCTGCGGAACAGCCGGTCCCACAGGATCAGGATGCCGCCGTAGTTGCGGTCCAGGTACTGCCGGTTCGAACCGTGGTGCACGCGGTGGTGGGAGGGCGTGTTGAAGACGTACTCGATCGGCTTCCAGAGCTTGTCGATCCGCTCGGTGTGGATCCAGAACTGGTACAGCAGGTTGATCGAGAAGGACGTGATCACCATGGCCGGCGGGAAACCGAGCAGCAACATCGGCCCGATGAACACGATGTGGTGCGCCCCGGTCCAGGTCTGGCGCAGTGCGGTGGAGAGGTTGTAGTGCCGGCTGGAGTGGTGCACGACATGACTGGCCCACAACAACCGGATCTCGTGTCCGGCGCGATGTTCCCAGTAGTAGAAGAAGTCCACGCCGAGGATCACCAGGGCCCAGGCCCACCACGTGTACCCCAGCCGCAGCGGGGTCAGCTCGTGCAGCCCGTCCCAGGCAAGCACGGTGAGCAGGCCCCAACCGAGCCCGACCGCCAGGCTGCCGAGACCCATGGTCAGGCTCGTCGCGGTGTCCTTCACCGCGTACCCGCGCTCGTTGTCGTCGGGGGCGAATCGGTACGACACCCACTCGACGACCAGGAGAAGGGTGAAGACCGGAACGGCGAACACCGTGAGGTCCATGCCTCGGACCCTACTGGCGAGTAACGCCGGGCGGAAGGGGTGATTTACCGCTGATTTTCCACCGGTTTCCCGTGGCCGCGCCGATCGTCCGCCCGACACGGGGCGAAGCCCCCGGCCGCCCTCGGAGGGATGAGCCGGGGGCGATCGGGGGCTTCGCGGGAAGCGGAGCGGAGCGGGCCTAGCCGTGCTTGTTCTTGTCCGCTCGCTCGCCCTTGCCGTCGAGGACCTGCACCTTGTCCCCATCGTGCAATTCGATGCGTTCGCGCCGGACCTCCTCGGTCACCCGCTGCTCGCCCTGCACCTTCTTGGCCACCAGTCGGATGCGCTCCACCGCGACGACCTCCTTGCGGACGACGACCCGTTCGGCGTGCAGCACCATCTCGCGCGAGCTGTCGCGCATGTCCGGGGCGTCGAGCGCGGCGCCGCGGTTGGAGCCGTCGATCGGCTCGCGGACGATCTCCCACTCCTCGTGCGTCACGGGGACGACCTTTTCCACCCGCTCGGTCTCGACCACCTTGCGCAGCGCCACGCGCCCGGTCTCGATCGTCTCCACGTGCACGTCGAGTCGCTCCTCGGAGCGGGTCATCACGTTGTCGGTACCGGCCGCGCCGGACGTCGACGTGGTCCGGGCGGTGCCCGTGCCCATGCCGGTGCCCGTGGCGGTGCCGGCCGCGGGCATGCGGGTCGGGGCCGAGGTCGCCATGCCCGCCTTGGAGTCCGGCCCCATCGCCGGCCGATCGTGCGTCGCGGTGCCGGCCATCCCGGCCGCCGCGCTCGCCGCCGGCGGGTCGTTGGTGCGCACCGACGGATCGTGCTTGCCGGTCAGCTCCTCGAAGCCGTCGTCCGAGCCCGCGAGCTGCGACTTGGACATGTCCTCGCGCCGGTGGGTGCCGGCCGCCCCGGCCGCTCCCGCGGTACCGGCGGCTCCGGCAGCCGCGGCGGTGCCGGTGTCGGTCCCGGTGCCTCGGGGGGTCTCGGTGCGGGTCATGCCGCCGGACGGCGTGACGCTGTAGTGGCGGTAGAGGCGAGCCTCTTCCTCCGGCGAGAGGTGCTCGTCGGTGCCCAGGCTCGGCGCCTCCTTGACGAGTTCCTTGTCGAACGGCACCCGGAGGTCGTCGCCCTGCATGTCGGCCGGACCCAGGGGCACGAAGCTCTCGCGTCCGCCGAACATGCCGGTCTTGACGGTGACCCACTCCGGCTCGCCGGTGCGGTCGTCCAGGTACACCTGGCCGATGGTCCCGATCTTGTTGCCTTCGGAATCGACGATCTTGCGGCCGATCAGTTCCTGTGGAGTGACATTCGTCTTCACGAGCCAACGCTCCTGTTCCCGGCGTCGCGGCGAGGGTGTCGCGACATGGCGGTCGTCGTGTGGGAGCTCCGCTCACCAGCAGACGGCGAATCGGCCGAGGGGACAACCGGAGGCGGCCGGGACGGTGTCCGTCCGGTGCCCGTCGCGGCGCTGTCATCAGCGGGAATGCAACCGGCGCCGACCTGCGGCGGGGCCGGCAGGATTCACCCGAGTGGGTGAGTGACGGGCGGCGCTCGACCGGATATCGAGCGCACTGTTCGGGCTGTTCGCGGCAACCTCGCGCAGGGGTCGGGCCGGCGCGTATCCCGGGGTGGGCCGGTCGGGATTTGTAGGCTCTCGGCATGACCATGACGATCCGCCCGGCGACGGCTCGGGACTTGTCCGGGGTGCTCGCGCTCTACGCCGAGTTCCATCCCCGCGATGTGCCACTGCCGATCGAGGACGCACACCTGATCTGGGCGGACATCGCCACGCAGCGCGGTCGTACGGTGCTGGTCGCGGATCTGGACGGGACCGTCGTCGGCACCGCCGACTGCGTGGTGTTGCCCAATCTCACCCGAGGCGGGCACTCGATCATGTTCGTGGAGAACGTCGTGGTGGCGGCGGCGCGTCGCAGGCTGGGGATCGGTCGCCGGTTGTTGGCCGCGGCCGGCACGCTGGCCGCCGACTCGGGGTGCTACAAGCTGCAAATCCTGGCCGCGGACAACGCCGAGGCACACGAGTTCTACCGGGCCTGCGGCTTCGAGAGCCCGGCTCGGGGCTTCCGCCGCTACCTGCGACCCGTCTCGTCGGACAGGGGCTAGCCGGTCACCTGCCGGTGCGCCAGGGGCCGCCGAGGGAGCCTTCCGGTGGGTCGGTGGGGCCGTTGTGCAGCCAGCCGGTGCCTCGGCAGTGCGGGCAGCGGGTGCCGGCCCAGATCGTCGACACCTCGCGATGCCGACTGCGGTACACCCGGCCGGAGGTGTCCAGGCCGGTGCCCTGGCAACCCATGCATCGGATCGCGTCGCCCGCCGCGGACTCGTGATGTCCGACTTCCTCCGTCACCGGGTCCCCCTTCGATCGGTGTGCGCCCGCGATCGAGCCGTATCGCGTTCCGTAGTGGGCGCGTGTACACCCAGTATTCGCGGGCCGTGCGCCCGGCGCCGGGATTCGGGACACAAAGGTTGTCGGGTCGGGTGCGGGAGTGCGCGTGGGGCGGGCACGGCGGAGCGTCGGGGGGCGCGGTGTTCGGGATCGGGGTCGCCGGGGCGCGCATTGCAATGCTTTTGCCCGGTGGTTTCGTTACGTTGGAAAAGAATTATTGCCGAAATGTCACGCGCTGCGCGGCTTGGCGATACAGTTTTCGATCGAATTGTCGAACAACCATGAGGGGCAATTCGATCGACTATTTCAACGATGATATTATTGCGGCCGATCGGTGTGCGGGACGACAACAGCTCGGGAGCAGGGCGATGGGCGTAGAAAGCGCCTTGGTCGAAAATAATGCGACCGAGGTCACGGGGAATGCCGATCCCGAAATGTCGCGAAAAAGACCGTGGTATCGGCCGGACGCGCGGACCGGATGGGCCCTGGCCGTCGTGCTGGTTCCGGCGCTGTTGCTCGGACTGGCCGCCTTCCGGCGCCGCTGGATCGGTGACGACGGACTGATCTTCGTGCGGGTCTCGCAGCAGATCCTGGACGGGAACGGGCCCAACTTCAATGTCGGCGAGCGGGCCGAGGCGGCCACGTCCACGTTGTGGCCGTGGTTGCTCGCGCTGGTCGGCGGGGTGACCGGGATCGATCTGGTCGCCGTCGCGGTCTACGGCTCACTGCTGTGCGCGGTGGTCGGTCTGGCGATCGCCACGATGGGCACCCGGCGGCTGTACCGCGATCTCCCGGGTGGCGGGTGGCCGCTGCCCGCCGGGGCGTTGGTGATCGCCGCGCTGCCGCCGTTCTGGGACTTCGCCACGTCCGGTCTGGAGATGGGGCTGATCTTCGTCTGGCTGGGCACGAGTTGGACGCTGTTGGCCCGGCTGGACCGGGACAGCTCCCTCGCCCGCCAGGCGTGGACCTCGTTCGCGCTCGGCATGGGCGTACTGGTGCGGCCCGACCTCGCGTTGGGCACGATCGTGTTCGCCGTTGCGGCGTGGTTGCTGCTGCGGCCGACCCCGAAGCGGCTGGCCCTGCTCGCGTTGTGCGGCGGCCTGCTCCCGGTGCTCTACCAGATCTTCCGGATGGGCTACTACGGCGTCCTGTTGCCCAATACGGCGATAGCCAAGGAGGGCACCAAGACCGACATCGGTCGCGGCTGGACCTACTTCGAGGACTACGCGAGCCCGTACAACATCTGGGCGCCGCTGCTGCTCACCGTGGTGGCGGTCGGTCTGTTGGTCACCGTGGGCCGTTCGGTCGGCGACTTCGAGCGCTACCGGATCCGGGTGCTGACCGCGACCGCGCTGGTCGTGGGCAGCGTGTTGCTCGGCTATGTGATCGTGGTCGGCGGCGACTTCATGCACGCCCGGCTGCTGCTGCCCGGCACGTTCGCGTTCCTGCTGCCGGTGCTGGTGTTGCCGTTGCAGCGGCTGTACGCGAGCACCGCGGCGGGGCTGGCCGTGTGGTCGGTGGTCTGCGCGGCCTCGATGCGGGTGCCGTACCAGGGCTTCGGTCCGCAGAACATCGAGGACACCCGCTCGTGGTACGTGACCTGGACCGGCGAGCGGAACCCGGTCACCGCGAAGTCCTATCGGGACGCGTTCGTGAAGCGGCTGGAGGGCGTGGGCGTCGAGTGGAAGAAGGACGCCGCGACGCCCGGTGCGCAGTTCGTCTACCTGACCTACTACCACGAGCCCGACAAGTTCTGGATGTTGAACTTCGACTTCCGCTCCGCGCCGCTCAAGTACCACGTCCCGATCACCGACTCGGTGGTCTACGGCGCGCTCGGGCAACCCGCGGTGCTGGTGCCGACCTCGGGTCTGGCGATCGACATCTTCGGCCTGGCGAATCCGCTCGGCGCACACCTGGACCTCGACTATCGGACCCGGTCCGGGCACGACAAGCTGACCTACATCGAATGGATTCTGGCCGACTTCACCCAGCCGGGTACCCCACTGGACCTGCGCAATGTCGATCCGGCCAAGGTCGAGGCGGCCCGGCGGGCATTGAACTGCGGCGGTATTCGCGAACTTCAGGAAGCGACCCGCGAGCCCATGTCGGTATCGCGATTCTGGAAGAACCTCATCGGGTCGCCGGAACGGAACTCGATGCGGATTCCGACGAATCCGATCGAGGCGGAGAAGAAGTACTGCCGCTGAGCGGGCCGGCGGGCAACCGGTACACGCCCGCCGCCAACGGCTCGACCAGCCCGTCCGCGACCAGCCCGTCCAGTGCCCGTGCGCGTTGGACGGGCTCGTCCCATACCGCGTCCAACGCGGCCTGGGACACCGGTTCGGCACTTTCCCGCAGCACCGCGAGCAGGCGACCGCGGACCTGGCGGTCGGTACCCGCGTAGGTCTGGCCGCGTCGGGGCGGGCCCTCGTACGCGGGCTTGCCCGCCAGCCGCCAGGCGCACAGTGCGGCGATCGGACAACCCACGCACTTGGGCGACTTCGCGGTGCACACCAGCGCGCCGAGTTCCATGATCGCCACTGCCCAGGTCGCGGCGCGTTCCGTGTCGGCGGGCAGCAGCGTGGTCGCGGTGCGCCGCTCGGCCGGCGTGGTGGCCTGCGGCGGGTACTCGACGCCGGTGACCGCCCGCCCGATCACTCGGCGCACGTTGGTGTCCAGCACGATGTGCCGTTGCCGGAACGCGAACGAGGCGACGGCCGCGGCGGTGTACTCGCCGACGCCCGGCAGGGCCAGCAGATCGGCGTGTGCGGACGGGACATCGCCGGCGTGGCGCTCGACCATCGCGACGGCCGCGCCGTGCAGCCGCAGCGCGCGGCG
Source organism: Embleya sp. NPDC059213 (assembly GCF_042754445.1). NCBI lineage: Bacteria > Bacillati > Actinomycetota > Actinomycetes > Kitasatosporales > Streptomycetaceae > Embleya > Embleya sp. NPDC059213. The sequence continues at coordinate 37,001 of NZ_JBHZAV010000025.1, read as the reverse complement.
TGGGTAGCCGAGTCGGCCCCACATCCGCACCGCCTCGCCCGGCTCGTCGGCGGCCAGCGCGGCCGGCGTGGGCCAGCGCGTCAACCAGGCCCGGTAGACCGGCAACACCCGCGCCACGGGGGTCTGTTGCAGCATGAACTCGCTGACCACCACCGCCCACGCGGATGCGTCGGGGGTGCGCCAGGGCAGATCGCGTTGATTGGCCGAGTACCAGTCGAGGATCGGCTCGTGCAGTGCGTGTGACATCTCTCCCCGATCCTCGCACGTTACGGCGGATCACTCGGGCGAGTGACGGTGGCTTCTGCCCGCAAATGCCGGAATAAGCCTGCGACCAGGGCTTCTTCGGTCGCGACACGCCACGAAATTCCAACGCTTCGGACGGTGTGGCTACACCGGACGGCGTAACGATCTCCCCTAGAGTTTGCCCGTGGACTCGATGCGCCGTCCCGTGGGTCACCTGCCGTCAACCGTGTATTGGCGACGGCGGGTCTTCGTGCTGCTCGCCCTCGCGCTGTTGATCGCGCTGGTGGCCTGGGCATGCACTGCCGGTGGGGACTCCGACGACAAGAAGAACGCCTCGGACAAGAAGCCGATCGCGACCGGAACGGCCTCGCCCGATCCGAGCGCCATCACGCCGGGGCCCAACCCGACCAACGGCGCCAATCCGCCGATCCCGGGCGGTGGTTCCGGCACGCCCGGGGCGGGCACCTCCGGTGCGTCGGCGGGCACGTCCGGCCAGACCGGCGGGCAGGCGGGCCAGAGCGCCGGACAGCCCGGCGGCACGGCCGGCAGCGGCGGCACCACGCCCGGAGGCGGCAAGGCCGCGCCGGCCGGTGGCACCTGGTGCACGCCGAGCATGATCCGGGTGCAGATCCAGCCGGTGGAGTCGGGCAAGAGCGCGTACAACGCCTCGCAGAACGTGGCGCTCAAGCTGATCGTCACCAACCAGACCGGCCCCACCTGCTTCGTCGACCTCGCGCCGGGCCACGCCTACATCGAGGTGCTCTCCGGCAACGACCGGCTGTGGAGCTCGGCCGACTGCGCCGCCGGTGCGGCCACCGACGTGCGCCAGTTGCAGCAGGGCGACGCGCAGGCCGTCTCGATCACCCGCGACTGGTCCTGGACCCGCTCCAACGCCGGACAGTGCGCCACCAACGGCGGGCAGACCAAGGCCGCCCCCGCGGACAAGGCCGCCTACCGCGCCAAGGGCACGCTGGCGGGCCTGGAGCCGTCCGGCGAGTTCGTGTTCACCGCGACGGTGGGCAAGTAGCGGGACGACCCGCGTTCGACCACGAGAAGGGCCCCGGCGCACGCGCCGGGGCCCTTCTCGTGTCGTGCGACCGCTCTACACGTAGCGCTCCAGGATCGAGGACTCGGCGAGTCGGGACAGGCCCTCACGCACGCTGCGCGCCCGCGCCTCGCCGACGCCGTCCACGGCCTGGAGGTCGTCGACGCTGGCCGCGAGCAGCTTCTGCAGGCCGCCGAAGTGCTCCACGAGCCGCTCGATCACCACGGGTGGCAGCCGGGGGACCTTGGCGAGCAGTCGGTAGCCGCGCGGGCTGACCGCGGAGTCGAGCACCTCGTGGCCCGACGTGAAGCCGAGCGCGCGGGCCACCGTCTGCAGGTCGAGCAGATCCGCGTGCGCGAGACCGTCGAGTTCGGCGAGCACGTCGGCCTCGGTGCGGCCACGCTTGATCGCCCGCTCGGGCACGTAGTCGCGGGCGACCAGCTTGCGGTCGTCCTCGACGCCCGCGATCAACTCTTCGAGTTGCAGCGAGAGCAGCCGGCCGTCGACGCCCAACTCGGTGACGTAGCCGTCGATCTCGCGGGCGATCAGGCGCACCATCTCCAGCCGCTGGGACACCGCGCACACGTCCCGCACGGTGACCAGGTCCTCGATCTCCAGCGCGGACAGCGTGCCGGACACCTCGTCGAGCCGGAGCTTGTACCGCTCCAGGGTGGCCAACGCCTGGTTGGCCCGGGACAGGATCGCCGCCGAGTCCTCCAGCACGTGTCGCCTGCCGTTGACGTAGAGCGCGATCAGGCGCATGGACTGGCTCACCGAGACCACCGGGAAGCCGGTCTGTTTGTTGACCCGCTCGGCGGTGCGGTGTCGGGTGCCGGTCTCCTCCGTCGGGATCGACGGGTCCGGGACGAGTTGCACGCCCGCCCGGACGATCTTCGTGCACTCGCGGTCGACCACGACCCCGCCGTCGAGCTTGCACAGCTCGCGCAGTCGGGTCGCGGAGAACTCGACGTCGAGCACGAAGCCGCCCGTGGACAGCGCCTCCACCGTCTTGTCGAAACCAAGCACGATCAGGCCGCCCGTGTTGCCCCGGAGAATGCGCTCCAGGCCGTCGCGCAGGGCGGTGCCCGGGGCCACGGATTGCAGCGCGGCCCTCACGAGGGCCGCGTCGGCACTCGTGCCCTTGTCGGTCCGGTCATTCGTAGCCACAGAACTCCCCGTGGTCGTTGCCATCCTCGGCCGGCCATCGGCCGTCACCCGGGCATTTGCTCCGGTATGCACGGCCGGGAGCGCCTCAGGACCTGCGGTCGACACAGGTCGGCCGCTACGTCGGAAGATCGGTGGAAAAGTCTAGTGCCTCCCGGCCGCCGACCGGTCGCCTTATCCGGCCCGAAGCCGTGTTTCGGCACAGGTCGCGCATGCCGTTCCGCTTGTCGAGTATCTCCGAGGCGACGCTTGGTCACTCCTCGGGGCACGGAAAGTTGTCGGACGGTGCGGAAACCGTCCCGCCGGTGTCCCCTGGACGTCCGCTCCGGGCGGGCCGCGGCGGGCTCGTTCACTCGCGGTCGGACTTGCGCTCGCGCTGCGAGACCAGGTTGAACGCGCGCAACGCCTCGCGGATATCGGCCACCTCGATCACCTTCATGCCCTTGGGGATCTTGCCCGGGTCCGGCGGCACCAGCGCGTGGGTGAAGCCGAGCCGGAACGCCTCGGCGAGTCGGCGCTGCACGCCGGTGGCCCGGCGGATCTCGCCGGCGAGGCCGACCTCGCCGATGGCGACCAGCTTGGACGGCAGCGGGTGGTCGGCGGCGGCGCCCGCGAGTGCGAGGGCCGCGGCCAGGTCGGCGGCCGGCTCGGTGAGCTTCACGCCGCCGACGGTGGCGGTGTAGATCTCGGTCTTCTCCAGGCGCACCCCGCCGCGCCGCTCCAGGACCGCGAGCACCATGCCCATCCGGGCCGAGTCGAGCCCCGAGGTGGCCCGGCGCGGAGTGGGGATCTGGGACGGTGCCACCAACGCCTGCACCTCGACCACGAGCGGGCGCTTGCCCTCCAGGGTCACCGTGACGCACGTGCCGGAGACCGGCTCCTGGCGCTGGGTCAGGAACAGGCCGCTGGGGTCGGTCAGGCCGGTGATGCCCTCGTCGTGCAGCTCGAAGCAGCCGACCTCGTCCGCCGTGCCGTAGCGGTTCTTGATCGCGCGGACCAGGCGCAGTCGGGCGTGTCGGTCGCCCTCGAAGTGCAGCACGACGTCGACCAGGTGCTCCAGCAGGCGCGGGCCGGCGATCGAGCCGTCCTTGGTGACGTGGCCGACCAGGACGGTGGCGATGTTGCGTTCCTTGGCGATGCGGATCAGCGCGCCCGTGACCTCGCGGATCTGGGACACGCCGCCGGGTGCGCCGTCGATCGCGGGCGAGGCGATGGTCTGCACCGAGTCGACCACGAGCAGCGCGGGTTTGACCGCGTCGACATGGCCGATCAGCGCGGCGAGGTCGGTTTCGGCGGCGAGGTAGAGCTCTTCGTTGAGTGCGCCGATCCGGCCCGCGCGCAGGCGGACCTGGGCGGCGGACTCCTCGCCGGTGATGTAGAGCGTGCGCCCGGCGGGCGAGGCGGACTTGCTGGCCACGTCCAGCAGCAGGGTGGACTTGCCGACGCCGGGCTCGCCCGCGAGCAGCACGACCGCGCCCGGGACCAGGCCGCCGCCGAGCACGCGGTCCAGCTCCTCGACGCCGGTGGAGCGGAACTTGGCCGTCTGGACGTCGATCCGGCCGATCGGCAGCGCGGCGGTGGTGACCGGGCCGGCGACGATCGAACGGGCCTTGGGCGCGCCGAACTCCTCGACCGTGCCCCAGGCGTGGCACTCGTTGCAGCGGCCCAGCCATTTCGGCCCGGTCCAGCCGCATTCGGTGCAGCGGTACGACGGGCGATCCTTCGTGGTGGTCCTGGCCATGCCAGGAACGTTAACGGCCCGCGCCGACATCGATCGCCGGCCGCCGATCGATCATGGTCGGAATGTCTTGATCCTGTCACCGAGCCGGCAAAGAGATGGTGACCATGGGGCGTTCTCCCTACCGTGAGGCGGCATGGCGGGTGGGGACGTTGCGGGTCAGGGATCCGGTACGACGGACGTGACGGGCGCGGTGCCCGACGCCGTCGCGTTGTACGACGTGCACGGCGACGCCCTGTTCGGGTTCTGCGTGGCGCTGGGCTACGGGCCGGGGGTCGCGGCGCGGGCGGTGCGCGCGACGCTGGCGGCGGCGCCCGAGCGCATCCGGGTGCTGCGCGAGCCGGGCCGGGCCCGGGCGCTGCTGTACGCACTGGCCCGGGCCGAGTGTGCCCGTACGGCGGCCGACCGGCCCGGCCCGGGCGTGGTCCGGCAGGTGTTGGCCGCGGGCGGCGCGTCCTGGAGCGTGCCCGATCGGGAACGACTGGTGCCGCTGGTGCCGTACGCGCTGTGGGCGGTGGACGAGGTCGAGCGCATCGTGCTGGACCTGTCCGTGCGGCATCGTCTGCGGGATCGGGAACTGGCCGATGTGCTGGCGCTGTCCGAGCGGCGGGTGGAACGCGTGCCGGCCCGTGCCCGGGAGCAGTTCGAGCACGCGCTCGCGGTCTACGCGGTGGCCACCCACGCGCGCCGGGACTGCCCCGAACTCGCGCTGCTGCTGCCGGACGCGGGTGCGGCGGTGGACGCGTCGCTGCGCTTGCCCCTGTACCTGCACGTCGACTCGTGCCCGGACTGCCTGGTGTTGCGACCGGGGGAGGTGGACGCGCGGGCGGTGTTGGCCGCCGCGCTCCCGGCCGCGGCGCCGTACTCGATTCGGACCGAGTTGCTCGCGGCCGGGCCGGCGGGTGCGGGTGGCTGGGACGGCGCGGAGCCGGTCGATCGGAGCGGCTTCCCCAAGGGGATGGGCCGGCCGCGTTCGCGGGTGCCGGTCGTGCTGGCGGGTGCGGTGGCCGTGGCGCTGGCGCTCGGCCTGGCCGTGGTGGTGCGACCGGGCGACGGGGACGCGGGCTCGCCGGTCGCGCGGGGCCCGGCCCAGTTGCCGGAACAGCCGGTGGTCGTGCATCCGTCCACGGCTGCCTCGCACCTGCCCGGTGTCGCCACGTCGAGGCCGACCTCGGCGGCGCCGAGTACGCGTGTGGGCAGCGCGAGGCCGACCACCCGCGGCACCAGGAGCGCCAAGCCCACGGCGGCCGGCCCCGTGTCGGCGGCCGCGGTGCCGGTGACCCGGCCGCGGTCGGTGGAGGGGACACAGGGCAATCCGGCGCCGCGGGGCACGCTCGCGTGGTCTCTCGCCTCGGTGGACCTCGACGCGGCCGGTGCCACGCGGACCGTCCGGCTCACCGCCACCGGTGGACCGGTGACGTGGACCGTGGCCATGTCGGAAAATGATTGGCTCACGGTGAGTCCGAAATCGGGGACGCTGGCCAATGGCCAGTCGATATCGATCACGATCTCGGCGAATTCCGACAAGGCACCGGCTGCCACGAGCGCGGTAACCCTCACGGCGAATCCGACGGGTGCTTCGCTCGTGGTGCGTTGGGCCGTCGATCGCGTGGATGTTCGATGAACGAATTCGGCCAAAGGTGACGGACATTCACTCGAAAGTATGATTGTCGACCTCGAAAGGCGTATGAAAGTGCAAATCGCCTGAGTCGACGGGTCTCGGACACCTACGTTCACGAGCGTGACGGATTCGGTAACCGGCCCGGCAACCGCCCCCGGAGGGGCTCCTCGCTTCGCGTCCCCCACCGCGGTGCTCTCGTGGGGACGCGCCGCCTACGACGCCTACGCCGAAGGGCTCTACACCTACTGCCTCTCGGTGCTTCGCGATCACCAGGCGGCGGCGGAGTCGCTGCGCAGCACCTTCGTGCTGGCCGATCGTCACATCGGCCGGCTCCCCGACCTGGATCTGCTCAAACCGTGGTTGTACGCGCTCGCCCGGTACGAGTGCCTGGTCCGGCTGGACGCACACGTGCGGGTGGGCACCGGGCCCGCGCGGCCCGAGGACGTGCGGGTGGTGTGGGCGCACGAGCGCAGCCTGCCGCCGCTGGCCGCGGACGCCGACCTGTTCCCCGGCACCGAGGCGGGGCGGACTCCGGCCCGGCGCGGCGACCTGGACGAACTGGCCTGGCCGGACGCGGTGGGGCTGGTGCCGGAGCAGCGCGAGGCGCTCGAACTGTCCGTCCGGCACGGGCTCGACCCGCGCGGCCTGGCCGCCGTCCTCGGTTGCGACGAACAGCACGCGCGCAGCCTGCTCCTGGCGGCCGGCCGGGAGGTGGACCGGACCCGGGCGGCGATCGCGGGCGCGGAGACCTCGGCCGACTGCCCCGAGGGCCAGGAGCTGGCCACCGGGCGGCTCACCTCCATGCTGCGCGAGCGCCTGATCGGGCACGTCGAGACGTGTCGGCGGTGCGGACCGCAGGTGCGCCGCGCGGTGACCTACCTGGCGCCGACCACGGGCGCGGCGGCGGTGCCGGTCGGGCTCGCGCTGATCGCGCCGCCGGCGGCACTGCGGATCGAGGTGCTGGGCGAGGTCGGCAAGGGGCGCTCGGCCCAGCGGCCGCCGGAGATCGCCCGGCGGGTCGCCGAGTTCGACCGGGCCGGCTTCCCGGTCTTTCGGGCCGGCGTGGTCGAGCGGGGCAATCGCCGCCGGGCCACGGTGATCGCGGCGGTCGTGGTGGCCGCGGTGGTCGCCGCGCCCGCGCTGGCCTTGTGGCAGGCATCGGGCGGATCCGCCGGCGAGTCGGACATCAGGGTGGTCACCATCGCCTCCGCGCGGGTGGAGAGCCCGAGCGGTCGCGCGGTCGCCTCGCCTCCCATCGAGCCGGCCAGGTCGCCGACCACGACGGGCAGCCCCGCCGCCTCGGGAGCACCACACGCCCACGGCTTCGCCCCGCCCCCCTCCGCGGCGGCCCCCGCCTCGCGCGCGTCCGAGGTCGTCGCGCCCGGCATCATCCCGCTGCCGCCGCCCACACCCCAGCCCCTACTGGTCACCGCCACCCACACCGGCGACCACACCCTCATCACACTGCGCAACATCGACTCCACCCCGGTCGACTGGCAGGTCCACCCGTCAGCGCCCTGGCTACGAACAACCCCCACCCACGGCACGCTGGCCCCGGGCCAACAGGACACCATCACCGTCTCGGTCGATCCGAAACGAGCCCCACACGGCTCCTGGACAGCCAAGGTCCTGATCGCCCCCGGCGCCACGGTAATCACCATCGACGGCACCACGGGCACCACAGGCACCCCAACCCCCTCCACCCCACCCACGACCCCGCCCCCGACCCGTCCCACCCAGAAACCAACGGGATGAGTCCGACGGGCCGAGCCCCCAGCCGCCCCCCCAACACCCTCAGCCCGGATCCGCCGGATGCGGTGCAACCACCCGCCCACCCGCCAACCTGGCCTCACAAGCCGTGACCAAGACCGCATAAGCCGCCGCGCCCATCAATTCGCGAAGTTCGGGCCCATAGGACTCGTACACCGGCTCGCCCGCCCCGTGGGCCTCGGTGCTCCCGGTGCACCACCAGTGCAGGTCGTGGCCGCCGGGGCCCCAGCCTCGGCGGTCGTACTCGCCGATCGTCACCATCAGCACGCGGGTCTCGTCCGGGCGGTCGATCCAGTCGTACGTCCGGCGCACCGGCAACTGCCAGCACACGTCCGGCTTGGTCTCCAGCGGGTGCACACCCTCGCGCAGCGCGAGGGCGTGCAGCGAACAGCCGGCGCCGCCGGCGAACCCGGGCCGGTTCAGGAACACGCACGCCCCGTCGACCAGGCGCGTGCGCTTGTCGCCGTCCTCGAACTCGCTGACGCCCTGCTCCATGGCCAGGTCGTGGAACTGCCAGGTCTGCGGCGTCAGCCGTTCGGCCCACGTCAGCACCCGCGTCTCGTCGTCCTCGTCCGACCAGTGCGCGCCCAGCGAGCAGCACCCGTCCGGCGCGCGGCCGGCCACGACGCCGTGGCAACCGGCGCCGAAGATGCACTGCCAACGCGAGGTCAGCCAGGTCAGGTCGCAGCGAAAGAGCTGATCGGCGTCATCGGGGTCGGAGAACTCGAACCAAGCACGCGGAAAATCCAGGTCTACCTCAGGCACGGGACAAGGGTAGGGCTCGGCGCCGGGTGATCCGTCGGGCAAAGGTGTGGCAACCGAGGGAACGCCCCCGCTCGCGCGCCGGGGGCGACGGATTACCTTCGTGACCATGCGACTCGGTGTTCTCGACGTGGGCTCCAATACGGTCCACCTGCTCGTGGTCGACGCCCATCAGGGTGCTCGGCCCCTTCCTGCCTACTCGCACAAGCGCGAACTGCGCCTGGCGGAGCTCTTGGAGCCGGACGGCAGCATCGCCCCACAGGGGGTCGATCTGCTGGTCCGGACGATGGCCGCCGCCTTGGAGGTGGCCGAGGACAAGGGCGTCGAGGACCTGCTGCCGTTCGCCACGTCCGCGGTGCGCGAGGCGGCCAACTCCGAGGCGGTGCTCGATCGGGTGCGCCGCGAGACCGGCGTGGACCTCCAGGTGCTCACCGGCGCCGACGAGGCCCGGCTGACCTTCCTGGCGGTGCGCCGCTGGTTCGGCTGGTCCTCCGGACGCCTGCTGGTGCTCGACATCGGCGGCGGCTCGCTGGAGATCGCGGCCGGCGTGGACGAGGAGCCGGACGCGGCGGCCTCGCTGCCGCTGGGCGCGGGTCGGCTGACCCGGTCCTGGCTGCACACCGACCCGCCCTCGCCGGACGAGATGCGGGTGCTGCGCAAGCACGTACGCGCGGAGATCGCCCGCACGGTCGCCGAGTTCAGCCGGCTCGGTCGGCCCGACCACGTGGTGGCCACGTCCAAGACGTTCAAGCAATTGGCCCGGATCGCAGGCGCGCCGTCCTCGGGCGAGGGCCCCTACGTCAAGCGCTCGCTCAGCCGGGCCGGCCTGGCCGACTGGCTGCCCCGGCTCGCGGCGATGACCGCGAGCGAGCGGGCCGCCCTGCCGGGGGTGTCCGTGGGCCGGGCCCCGCAACTGGTCGCGGGCGCGATAGTGGCCGACGCGGCGTTGGACCTGTTCAACGTGAACGCGCTGGAAGTGTGCCCGTGGGCGCTGCGCGAGGGGATCATCCTGCGTCGGCTGGACTGGATGGACTAGGCCCGGTCCGGCCCGGGTCGTGCGTTCACCCGGATGCCTCGGCCGCCGCCGGGATCACCCGCACCGATGTGTGGGATACCGCCGGGTCGGCGGCCGATGGTTCTACTCTGGGCGACGTGGACGACCACGACATACTCAACGGTACGGGGGCCGACACGTCCGAGGCGCGGGTGCCGGACGCGGTTCCGCGCGTGCCCGACGCGGTGTTGCGCGTGCCGGACGCGAAGATCGCCCTGTCCACCGCGTCCGTCTACCCGGAGTCCACCGCCGACGGTTTCGAGATCGCGGCCCGGCTGGGCTACGACGGGATCGAGGTCATGGTCTCGACCGACCCGGTGAGCCAGGACGTCGAGGCGCTGCGCCGGTTGTCCGATCACCACGGCGTGCCGATCGTGTCCGTGCACGCGCCCTGCCTGCTGATCACCCAGCGGGTGTGGGGGACGGACCCGTGGACCAAGCTGGTGCGCGCGCGGGACGCGGCCGAGCGGCTCGGCGCGAAGACCGTCGTGGTGCATCCGCCGTTTCGTTGGCAGCGCAGCTATGCCCGCGACTTCGTGCGCGGCATCGATCGCATGGCGGGGGAGACCGACGTGCTGTTCGCGGTGGAGAACATGTTCCCGCTGCGCTACCGGGACAAGGAGGTCGCGGCGTACGCGCCGGACTGGGATCCCTCCGACGAGGACTACCGGCACTTCACCCTCGACCTGTCGCACACCGCGACCTCGCGCTCGGACGCGCTGGACATGCTGGCCCGGATGGGCGACCGGCTCGGGCACGTGCACCTGGCCGACGGCAGCGGATCGCTCAAGGACGAACACCTGGTGCCCGGCCGCGGCACCCAACCGTGCGCGGAACTGCTCGAACACCTCGCGCGCACCTCGTTCGCCGGGGCCATCGTGCTGGAGGTCAACACCCGCCGAGCCGCTTCGCGCGCCGAACGCGAGGCGGATCTGGCCGAGGCGCTCGCGTACACCCGGCTGCACCTGGCGGCCGAGGCCGGGGTGGAGCGGCGGCATGGCTGAGGCACGAACCGCCGGCTCGCGGCGTGGTCCGGGCCGACCGCCCGGCCGGCGCGGCGACGCCTCGGCGACGCGCGAGGGCATCCTGGGCGCGGCCCGGGTCGAGTTCGCCGCGCGCGGCTACGCCGGTGCCTCGGTGCGCGCGATCGCCCGTGCCGCAGGGGTGGATCCGGCGCTCGTGCACCACTACTTCGGCCCCAAGGACCGGGTCTTCATCGCCGCGATGGACCTGCCGCTGGAGCCCGAGGCGCTGGTCGCCCGGGTGTTCGCGGCGGGCGTCGAGCAGGCCGGCGAGCGGCTGGCCGAGTCGTTCGTGACGCTGTGGGACCACCCGGACACCGGTCCGCGGCTGCTGGCCATCCTGCGCACCGCGGTCTCCGACGGGGGCAGCCCGGCGTTTCGCGAGTTCGTCGGCGCCGAACTGACCACACGTCTGGCCGAGGGGATCGGCGGCGACGACGGGGCACTGCGGGCGAATCTGTGCGCGAGTCAACTCCTGGGCGTCGCGCTCACCCGCTACGTGCTGGGGCTGGAGCCGATCGCCTCGACGTCGTCGGCCGAGCTGATCGACCGGCTCGCGCCGATCCTCCAGCGCCACCTGAGCGGCTGAGCGCGGCCGGGTCGGGTGGCCTTGGGGCGGATCCGAACAGGCCGGCGACGGGTCGCATGGTGGACGTCCGCGCCGCCCGTCGCGGTCGCGGACGTAAGCTCGAAAGCACCCCGGATCCACCGGTGAATTGCTGAGAGGGTGTGTGCAGTGCCGCAACTCAGGTCTCGGACGGTCACCCACGGTCGCGAAATGGCGGGCGCTCGCGCGCTCCTGATGGCCGCAGGCGTCAAGCGTGAGGACTTCGGCAAGCCGATCATCGCGGTTGCCAACAGCTTCACCGAGTTCGTACCGGGGCACACCCACCTCCAGCCGGTCGGCCGGATCGTGTCCGAGGCGATCTCCGCCGCAGGCGGCATCCCGCGCGAGTTCAACACGATCGCCGTCGACGACGGCATCGCGATGGGCCACTCCGGGATGCTCTACTCGCTGCCCTCGCGCGAGCTGATCGCCGACGCGGTGGAGTACATGGTCAACGCGCACCAGGCGGACGCCATGGTGTGCGTGTCCAACTGCGACAAGATCACCCCCGGCATGCTGATGGCCGCGCTGCGGCTGAACATCCCGGCCGTGTTCGTCTCCGGCGGTCCGATGGAGGCCGGTACCGCGGTCATGGTCGACGGCCGGGTGCGCCCGCACCTGGACCTGATCACCGCGATCGCCGACTCCGCGTCCGACCAGGTCTCCGACGAGGACCTGGAGCGGATCGAGAACGCCGCGTGTCCCACCTGCGGTTCGTGCGCGGGCATGTTCACCGCCAACTCGATGAACTTCCTGGTCGAGGCGATGGGCCTGGCACTGCCGGGCAACGGCTCGGTGCTGGCCACGCACACCGCGCGCAAGGCGCTGTACGAGGACGCGGGCCGCACGGCGGTGGAGATCACCAAGCGCTACTACGAGCAGGACGACGAGAGCGTGCTGCCGCGCAACGTGGCGACCCGGGAGGCGTTCGAGAACGCGATGTCGATGGACATCGCCATGGGCGGCTCGACCAACACCATCCTGCACCTGCTCGCGGCGGCGCAGGAGGCGGAGATGGACTTCACCATGGCCGACATCGACGCGCTCTCGCGGCGCGTGCCGTGTCTGGCCAAGGTGGCGCCGAACAACGCGCCGTACCACGTGGAGGACGTGCACCGCGCGGGCGGTGTGCCCGCGCTGCTCGGCGAGTTGTACCGCGCCGGGCTGCTGCACGAGGACGTGCGCTCGGTGCACACCGACTCGCTGGCCGAGTGGCTCAAGACCTGGGACGTGCGCGGCGGTTCGCCCTCCGCCGAGGCGGTCGAGCTGTTCCACGCCGGGCCCGGCTGCGTGCGCTCGGCCACCGCGTTCAGCCAGTCCGAGCGCTGGGACTCGCTCGACCTGGACGTCGCGGCGGGCTGCATCCGCGACGTCGAGCACGCGTACAGCAAGGACGGCGGCCTGGGCATCCTGTACGGCAACCTCGCCGAGGCGGGCTGCGTGGTCAAGACCGCGGGCGTGGACGAGTCGATCTGGACCTTCTCCGGCCCGGCCGTGGTGGTCGAGTCGCAGGAGGCGGCCGTCGACGCGATCCTGACCAAGCGGGTCAAGGAGGGCGACGTCGTGGTGGTGCGCTACGAGGGTCCCAAGGGCGGTCCGGGCATGCAGGAGATGCTCTACCCGACGTCCTTCCTCAAGGGTCGCGGGCTCGGCGCCAAGTGTGCGCTGATCACCGACGGGCGCTTCTCCGGCGGCACCTCGGGCCTGTCCATCGGGCACGTCTCGCCGGAGGCGGCGGCCGGCGGCACGATCGCGCTGGTCCGGGATGGCGACATCATCACCATCGACATCCCGAACCGGCGGATCGAGCTGGAGGTCTCCTTCGAGGAGCTGGCCGAGCGCCGCGAGCGGCTGCTGCACGACCTGGGCAAGTACCGCCCGGTCGACCGCGACCGCCAGGTCAGCACCGCCCTGAAGGCATACGCGGCGATGGCCACCAGCGCGGACAAGGGCGCCGTGCGCGACGTCTCGATGTTCGACTGACCCCTCACGCCGCACCGATCAACCGCGTTTCACAGGGCGCCCCGGCCACGGCCGGGGCGCCCTGACGCGTTATCGGCCCACCGTCGCGGTGAACACGGACTCGCCGGACGGCTCCGGGCCCGGGAGACCTCGCCCGTTCCGCCCCCGCCGAGCCGTTCGAGCACCTCGCGCGGTCCGCTGCGCGTCAGGTGGGGTGCCCTCGTCGCCGACCGGGGGAAAACGTGGGCGATCGCTTGACGAGGGGAGGCGGGAAGCGCATATTCAACACATGATGAATTACGTCGGGGGCGACGCGATCCGGGCCGAGGGGCTGCGGGTCGTGCGTGGTGGGCGCGTGGTGCTCGACGACGTCTCGTTCGGGGTGCCGCGCGGGAGCGTCACCGGGTTGCTCGGGCCGAGTGGGTGCGGCAAGAGCACGCTGATGCGGGCGATCGTCGGGGTGCAGGCACAGGTGAGCGGGCGGCTGGAGGTGTTGGGCCGGCCGGCCGGGCATCGGAGGTTGCGCAGCGCGATCGGGTACGTGACGCAGGCGCCGTCGGTCTACGCGGACCTGACCGTGCGGGAGAACCTGCGCTACTTCGGCTCGATCCTGGGCGCCGGCGCGGGCGAGGTGGACCGGGTGCTCGGCGAGGTGGACCTGACCGATCGCCAGGACGCGGCCGTGGCCCGGCTCTCCGGCGGGCAGCGGGCCCGGGTCTCGCTGGCCGCCGCGCTGCTGGGCGCGCCGGAGCTGCTGGTGCTGGACGAACCCACGGTCGGCCTCGACCCGGTGTTGCGGCGCGATCTGTGGGGGCTGTTCCATCGGCTCGCCGCCGGTGGCGTCACGCTGCTGGTGTCCAGCCACGTGATGGACGAGGCCGAGCGCTGCGAGCGGTTGTTGTTGCTGCGCGACGGTGTGCTGCTCGCCGACGACACCCCGGCCGCGCTGCTGGAGCGCACCCGGACGCGGGACGCGGAGTCGGCCTTCCTCGCGCTGGTCGACGCCGCCCCCTCGACCGCCCCCTCGGCCTCCGGGAGCGCGTCATGACCACCGCCGCCACCGCCGCCACCGCACGCCGCGTGCTCGCCCAGTTGCGGCACGATCCGCGCACCATCGCGCTGATGCTGCTCGTGCCGTGCGTGCTGCTCACCCTGCTGTACTGGCTCTACGACGACCGACCGCAGCAGTTCGACCGGATCGGCGGGCCGCTGCTGGGGATCTTCCCGTTCGTGGTGATGTTCCTGGTCACCTCGGTGGCCACGCTGCGCGAGCGGTCCACCGGCACGCTGGAGCGGCTGCTCACGATGCCGATCGGCAAGCTGCAGCTGATCGGCGGCTACGCGCTCGCCTTCGGTCTGGTCGCCGTGGTCCAGGCGGTCGTGGCCACCGGTCTGGCGATCGGGCTGCTCGACCTGGACGTGGCCGGGCCGACCTGGCTGATCCTGTGCGTCGCGGTGCTGGACGCGCTGCTCGGGCTCGCCCTCGGGCTGCTGGTGAGCGCCTTCGCCAACACCGAGTTCCAGGCCGTGCAGTTCCTGCCCGCGGTGATCCTGCCGCAGTTCCTGCTGTGCGGGCTGTTCGTGCCCCGGGACGAGATGCAGCCGGTGCTCGAAGCGATCTCCGCCGTGTTCCCGCTGTCCTACGCGGTGGACGCGATGCTCCGGCTGACCACCGAAAGCGAGGTCTCCGGCCTGCTGCTTCGCGATGTCGCGGTGATCGCCGGCTGCGTGCTCGCGGCCCTCGCGCTCGGTGCGCTGACCCTGCGCCGGCGCACCCCATAGGACACGTGTACGTACCGTACGGTGGCCACTGGAGGCACCGGGCGTGCCTTCGGTGGAGCAACGAACGCGAGAAAGTGTGGGGCCATGGCTCAGCGGGTCGCCGTCGTCGGCACCGGGAAAATCGGTGAAGCGCTCTTGTCCGGGATGATCCGGGCGGGCAAGAGCCCAAGCGACCTCCTGGTCACCACGCGCCGGGCCGAGCGAGCCGAGGATCTGCGCCGCCGCTACGGCGTGGAGGCGGTCGGCAACGCCGAGGCCGCCAAGGCGGCCGACATCCTGATCCTGACGGTCAAGCCGCAGGACATGGCCGCGCTGATGGACGAGTTGGCCCCGCACGTACCCGCCGACCGGCTGGTCGTCAGCGGTGCGGCGGGCATCACCACCTCCTTCCTGGAGGCGCGCCTGGCCGCCGGCACCCCTGTGGTGCGGGTCATGTCGAACACGCCGGTGCTGGTCGACGAGGGGATGAGCGCGATCTCCGGCGGCGCGCACGCCGGCGAGGAACACCTGGCGCGGGTCGAGGAGATCTTCGGTTCGGTCGGCAAGACCATCCGTGTTCCGGAGAAGCAGCAGGACGCGGTCACCGCGTTGTCCGGCTCCGGCCCGGCCTACTTCTACTTCCTGGTCGAGGCGATGACCGACGCCGGCATCCTGCTCGGGCTGCCGCGTGCCGCCGCGCACGACCTGATCGTGCAGGCCGCGATCGGCGCGTCGGTGATGCTGCGCGACTCGGGCGAGCACCCCACGCTGCTGCGCGAGGCGGTCACCTCGCCGGCCGGCACCACGATCGCCGCGATCCGCGAGCTGGAGAACCACGGCGTGCGGGCCGCGCTGCTGGCCGCGCTGGAAGCCGCGAGCAACCGGTCGCAGGAGATCGCCGAGGGCCTCAAGTGAAGCCCGACCTGGTGCTGTTCGACAACGACGGCGTGCTGGTGGACAGCGAACCGATCGCCAATCGGGCGCTGGCCGGCCTGCTCACCGAGCTGGGCGTGCCCACCGGTTACGAGGACTCGCTGCGCGACTACCTCGGCGGCACCATGGCCCGCGTGCACACGATCGTCCGCGAACGGGACGGCGTCACGTTGCCGGACGACTTCGATCACGTCTACCACGAGCGGGTGTTCGCCGGGTTCCGGGCCGAGCTGGAGGCCGTGGTCGGGGTCGCCGACGTGCTCGCCGCCCTCGACCTCGCGGGTGTCCCGTACTGCCTGGCCTCCTCCGGCACGCACGAGCGCATCCGGCTCGCGCTGACCCGGACCGCGTTGATCGGGCATTTCCCCGACCCGGTGCGCTTCAGCAGCCAGGACGTCGCGCAGGGCAAGCCGGCGCCCGATCTGTTCCTGCACGCGGCGGCCACGATGGGCGTCGACCCGGCGCGCTGTGTGGTGATCGAGGACAGTCCGCTGGGGGTCGAGGCCGCGCGGGCGGCGGGGATGACCGTGTACGGCTATGCCGCGATGACTCCGGCGGAGCGGTTGGCGGACGCCGACTCGTTGTTCAAGGACATGGCTGACCTGCCGGAACTGCTGGATATTCGACCATTTTCGAACGGTTCGTCCGCTCACCGAATCTGACGATTCATCAAAAGATCTTCCCGGCCTCTGTCCGTCGAAGTGACCCGTCGGTAGCGTGCACGCCCATGCAGGTGACCGAACCGGCGGCGGAGCCGTTCAAGGACGAGATGTTGCGCCGGGCGCGGTTCAGCCTGCTCGCGTGCTTTTTGATCCAGGGCGCGTCCTTCGCCCTCCTGGTGACCCGGATCCCGGCGATCCAGCGCCGCTACGACATGGGCGACGGCACGCTGACCGCGGTCCTGTCGGTGGTGCCGATCGTTGCGGGTGTGGGCAGCGTGATCGCCGGCGCGCTGGCCAAGCGCTTCGGCAGCCGGTTGGTGCTTCGGGTCTCCCAGCCGATCGTCTGCGCGATCCTGATCGGCGTCGGCGCGGGCGATCGACTGTGGCAACTGGCCCTCGTGCTCTTCGTGTTCGGGCTCTCGCTGGGCGCGGTGGACGCCACGATGAACATGCAGGGCGTGGCGATCCAGGCCCGGGCCGGTCGCAGCATCATGCTCGGTTTCCACGCCTCGTACAGCCTCGGCGGCCTGGCCGGCGCCGGGGTCGCCGGACTGTGCGCGTGGGGCGACGTCCCACTGGGGTGGATGTACGCGGGAGCCGCCGTGCTCACCGTGCCGGCCCTGCTCGTGATCGGCCCCGGCTACCTGGGCACGGACGCCGCGATGCCGGTCGCCGACCCCGACCGCGCCGCCCGCAAGCTGCCCTGGCGCCCGCTGATCCCGCTGTGCCTGGTGATGACGTTCGCCTACATCGGCGACTCGACGGTGGCCAACTGGAGCGCGGTCTACCTGGAGAAGGTGCTGGACAGCTCCGAGGCGTTCGCGGTGGTCCCCTACATCGCGTACATGGTCACCACCTTGATCGGCCGCAGCGTGGGCGACCTCGGCGTGCGCCGCTGGGGCATGGTCAACGTGGTCCGCGGCGGAGCCGTCGTCGCCGCCGCCGGCTTCGCGGTGGTGCTGGCCGCCCCGCACGCCGCGGTGGGCCTGCTCGGCTTCGTGATCCTGGGCGTGGGCCTGTGCGTCCTGGTCCCGCAGACGTTCGCCGCGGGCGGCCGACAGTCGCCGCAGGACGCGGACGAGGCGGTGGCCCGGCTCAACATCTTCAACTACGTCGGCTTCCTGGTCGGCACCCCGCTCGTGGGCGGGATCGCCGACCTCGCCTCGTTCCGCGTCGCGATGCTGGTGCCGCTGTTCCTGGTGCTCGCGGTGGTGCCCCTGGCCCGCGCCTTCGCCCCGCACGGTGAACCCGCTCACGACCGATGATCGCGGGCCGGCCCGGGCGGTAGCGTGACCGCATGAGTCGAGCGGTGCAGGTGATGTGGGACGACCGGATGACCGGTTACGACTTCGGCTCATGGCACCCGATGAAGCCGCTACGCCTGCGCCTGACCATCGACCTGATCCGCGCCTTCGGCCTGCACGAGCTGCCGCAAGTGCGGGTGTGCGCACCGCCGATCGCCACCGACGGACAACTGGCCACGGTGCATGCCGACGCCTACGTCGCCGCCGTGCGGGCCGCCTCGCACGATCCCCGAAAGGCCGATCCGGCGTTCGGGATCGGCACCGAGGACACCCCCGCGTTCGCCGACATGCACGAGGTGTCCGCGCTGATCGCCGGCGCCTCGATTGCCGCCGCCGACGCGGTGTGGCTGGGACCGGAACACCCGGACGGCGCCGACCACGCGATCAACTTCGCGGGCGGGCTGCACCACGCGATGCCCGCCGCCGCGGCCGGATTCTGCGTCTACAACGACCCCGCGCTGGCGATCGCGCGGCTGCTCGAACTCGGCGCCGAGCGGGTCGCCTACGTGGACGTCGACGTGCACCACGGCGACGGTGTGCAGCAGGCGTTCTGGAACGACCCGCGCGTGCTCACCATCAGCCTGCACGAGAGCCCGCGTTTCCTGTTCCCGGGCACCGGCTTCCCGGACGAGGTCGGCGGCCCGGACGCCGAGGGCTTCGCGGTCAACGTCGCGCTCCCGCCCGGGATCGCCGACGCGGCCTGGCTGCGCACGTTCGACGCGGTGGTGCCGCCCCTGCTCGCGGCCTTTCGCCCGGACGTGTTGGTCACCCAGCACGGCGCGGACACCCACGTGGAGGACCCGCTCGCCCATCTCGCGCTGAGCCTGGACGCGCAGCGCACGGCGCACGCCGCACTGCACGCGCTCGCGCACGAACACGCCGGCGGGCGCTGGATCGCCACCGGCGGCGGTGGCTACGCGGCCGTGGACGTGGTCCCGCGCACCTGGACGCACCTGGTGGCCGAGGCGGCCGGAGCGCCGATCGAGCCCACCCTGGAGGTGCCGCTCGACTGGCGCGAGGAGGTGCGGATGTTGACCCGCGAAACCGGACCACAACGCATGACCGACGGCGGGACCGGCGATTTTCGGCCATTCTCTGCGGGCTACGACCCGGCGGACCGGACCGACCAATCAATTCTGGCCACCCGACGGGCGGTCTTCCCGGCGCACGGTCTCGACCCGATGTTCGACCTGTGACCCGGCGCCCCCGACGCCTGCCGTGACCTCGACCCGTGACCCAAGGAGCTGTGCGTGACCGTTGCGGTTCCCACCCCCGCGGAGCTTCGCTCCCACCTCGTGCGCGGCCGGATCGCCGGCGACGTGGCGACCACGAGGGAGAACAACCTCCGGCACTACCGACTGATGAGCGAGCGGCACCCCGGCCATTTGTTCGGCCTCGAACCGGACGGCCGGTGGAACCCGGACGAGGTGTTGGCACTGATGGTGCGCCGGTGCGGAGTGGTCGCCGACCCGGCCCACCGCAGCGGCCAGGACACCATCGACCCGGATCTGACCATCGCCGCCCTGGACGCGTACGCGGACCGAGTGGCACTGGCCGCCAAGCGCCGCGAGCGGGTGATCCTGGCCACCGGTCACCCGAACGGACTACAGGATTGGTACCGCACCCTGGCCCGGGTGCTGCGCGAGGCCGGCTGTACGATCCTGCGCCCCGCCGCCGGATGGACCTATCGCACCCCGACCGCCGAGGGCGGGCAGAGCCGCACGGTCCGGTATCGGGGCGACGTCGCGATGGTCGTCGACGACGAGGGAGACTTCCGGCACACCCATTCCGCACGTGGCGTCCGGGCGATGCTGGCCGAGTTCGCCGCCGCCCGCGAACCGCTGCCGGATCTGCTGATCGGTGACCACGGCTGGGCCGGAGGTGCAGGTCAGGCGGGTGTTCCCGCGATCGGCTTCGCGGACTGCAACGATCCCGCGTTGTTCGTGGCGGCCGAGGAGGGCCGGGTCGAGGTGGTCGTCCCGCTCGACGACAACGTCGCGCCGCACCTGTACAAGCCGCTCATGGCCTACGTCCTCGATCGGTCCGGACTGTCCGGAATCAATCCATAAAACGGCCTGATGGGCGATTCAGGTGGGATAACTACTCCTCTTCCCCACTGGTACCACACGCCACTACTCTGGAGGGACGCACGTGCGTGTGGCAGTCGCCGGAGGGGAAGCCGGCGCCCGACGCGTGCTGAATGGTTCGGTGCGTCATGGCTTCTGGAGAGAGGCCTCTCAACGAGGTCAACTTCTTGACTGTGGCCGAGGTGGCCGCGGTGATGCGGGTGTCCAAGATGACGGTGTATCGCCTGGTCCACAGTGGCGAGATGCCGGCCATCAGGGTTGGTCGGTCCTTCCGAGTTCCGGAACAGGCCGTCCACGACTACCTGCGAGACTCCTACGTGGAAACAGCGTAGGGGGGCATTACGGACCGCCTCGTTTAGAGGTGGGCCGGGGCGGCGAGTAGGCTGGCCCCCAGTTGTGCGGGCTGATCCGGCTCCGCGCGGTAGGAACGTCACGTGAGCGAGGGTTGTCGGTGGGCTCTGTCATCAAGAAGCGTCGCAAGCGCATGGCGAAGAAGAAGCACCGCAAGCTTCTCAAGAAGACGCGTGTGCAGCGTCGCAACAAGAAGTAGGCATCCCACCGGCGTATGCCGCTGAAGCCTTGGGCGACCGCCCGACGTGTTCCCTTCGGGGGACGCGTCGGGCGGTCGTCGTGCGTTTCGGGGTGTTGCGCGCGGATGTCCCGGGCACGCGGATGGGCGGAACGCGTGTGAACGCCTCGTAAACCCGCGCCCGGCGGGTAGTCGGTACGGATACGTTGGAACTTGTCGTCTCGCGTATGCGTTCCGTAACCATTCGGCTGCATGCCGATCACCCGGCGATCACCTGGCGAGCAAACATGGGCGGGGGGAGGCACGACATGGGACGTGTCGTCATGGTCACCGGCGTGGCCGGCGACCCGGGCGCCGATTTCGTGCGGATGATCCGCGACGAACCCGGCGTCGATCGCGTGATCGGGGTCGACCTGGTCGAACCCGCGTCCGCCCCCGACGGGGTGGACTTCGTGCTCGCCGACATCCGCAACCCGATGATCGCCAAGGTGGTCGCGTCGGCCGCGGTGGACACCGTGGTGCACCTGAGCCCCAGCGAGGTGCCGCCGACCCACGGCGGCGCGGTCTCGATCAAGGAGACCAACGTCATCGGCACCATGCAGCTCCTCGCGGCCTGCCAGAAGGCCCCGTCGATCCGCCGCCTGGTGGTGCGCTCGACCACCGCCGTCTACGGCGGTTCGCCGCGCGACCCCGCGCTGTTCGCCGAGGACACCGAACCGCGCGTGCAGCCCACCGGGGGCTGGGCCAAGGACGCCGTCGAGATCGAGGGCTACGTGCGCGGCTTCGCCCGGCGCCGGCCGGATGTCGCGGTCACGGTGCTGCGGTTCGCGCCGCAGCTCGGGCCGCGGACCGATTCGCCGATGGGCTCCTACTTCGGGCTCCCGGTGTTGCCGACGGTGCTCGGCTACGACCCGCGCCTGCAGTTCGTGCACGAGGACGACCTGTTGGAGGCGCTGCGGATCGCCGTATCGGCCGATCGGCCCGGCACCTACAACATCGCCGCCGAGGGGGTGCTGTTCCTGTCCCAGGCCGCGCGTCGGCTGGGTCGACCGGTGTTGCCCTTCCCGGCCGCCGCGGTCGGGCTGGTCAATCAGGGTTTGCGCCGCGCGGGTTCGGTGCACCTGTCCGCCGAGCAGGTGCGGCTGCTCACCCACGGGCGTGTGGTCGACCCCACGCGTGCCCGGGAGAAATTGGGCTTCGTCGCGGCCAGGACCACGGCCGAGACGTTCGCCGACTATGCCGGGGGTCGACATTCGGCCGGCCTGCTCGACCCCAGGCGCCTGGCACAGGTGCCCGATCGACTCGCCACGTTGCTGCTCACCAGGAGGAGCCCCGATGGGTGACGCCCGGATCATTCCCTTCGACGGTGCCACCTCCGGCGCGCGTACCCCCGCGCCCCGGTCGGGGCGACGGCCCACCCGACCCGCTCGGGCGGTCCGGGTGCCCGAGCCGGTCGAGGGTGAGGTGCCGGTGCGGTCGATCGAGGCGCGCCCGACGCGGGAGCGGCCGGCCGGCCGGGGCGAGGAGAGCACGGGCGAGGAGAGGGCGGACGCCGGTGCGGGGCCCAGGCGGGCACCGGCGGGCGGACGGGAACCGGGGACCGGGCGTTCGTTGCTCGGGTCGCTCGCCGGCGCGGTCGGCGGGGTCGTGGGCGGTGCCGCCGCCGGGTTGTTGGACGGGGTGGCCGGGCCGGGCTGGGAGGACAAGGCCGCGGACGGGCTCGCCTTCCTCCGCCGGCGGATCACCGGCGACTACGAGGTGGACGAGTTCGGTTTCGACCCCGAGCTCAACGACAAGCTGATGGCCGCGCTGCGGGTGGTGTACGAGCAGTACTTCCGGGTCGAGGTCAGCGGCCTGGAGAACATCCCGGCCAAGGGCGGCGCGCTGATCGTCGCGAACCACTCCGGCACGCTGCCCGTGGACGCGTTGATGACCCAGGTGGCGGTGCACGACCACCACCCCGACCAGCGCAATCTGCGACTGCTCGCCGCCGACCTGGTCTTCCAGCTACCGCTGGTGGGGTCGGTGGCGCGCAAGAGCGGGCACACCCTCGCCTGCCACGCGGACGCCGAACGCCTGCTCGCGAAGGGTGAATTGGTCGGCGTGTGGCCCGAGGGCTACAAGGGTCTGGGCAAGCCGTTCAGCGAGCGGTACAAGCTGCAACGCTTCGGCCGCGGCGGTTTCGTCTCGGCGGCGCTGCGCACCGGGGTGCCGATCGTGCCGTGCTCGATCGTGGGCGCCGAGGAGATCTTCCCGATGGTGGGCAACGTGCGCACGCTCGCCCGCCTGCTGAACCTGCCCTACTTCCCGGTCACCCCGACGTTCCCGCTGCTGGGCCCGCTCGGTCTGGTGCCGCTGCCGACCCGCTGGCGGATCGAGTTCGGCGAGCCGATTCGCACCGACGCGTACGCGCAGGAGGCGGCGGACGACCCGATGGTGGTGTTCAACCTCACCGACGAGGTGCGCGAGACGATCCAGCACACCATCTACCGGCTGCTGATGCAGCGTCGGTCGGTCTTTTTCTAGGCGCGTCCCGCACGGTCGGGAGCGTTCCGCGGTACAACGCGAGTGGCTTGTGGACGTCGTCCACGAGCCACTCGCGTTGTCGCCGGGGCGAGCCGGGGTGCCGACTCAGCCGGGCGGATCCTCCTCGGCGGGACCGAGCAGGTTGAGCCCGATGCCGGGCAGGCCGGGCAACAGCGGCGGGAGGATCTGACCCTTGGGCGTCTTCGCCGGGGTCGGGGTGGTGCCCGCGCCGCCGGATTGGGCGGCGGGACTCTCCGCCGGTGCGCCGCCCAGGAGCGGGATGTTCAGCCCCGGCAGCAGGCCGCCGTCCTGCTGCGGTTGTGGCCGGGGGGCGGAACCGCCCGGCGCCGCCGAGCTGTTCGGATGCGGTGCGTCGTTCGCCGCGGTGCCGCCCGGGGGCTGCTGGGCGAGCGGTTGGGATCCGGTGCCGGGTGCGCCGCCCGGGTTCGCGCCGGGAGCGGCCGGCGATCCGTCGGTGCGCCCACCGTCGGCGGGCTCGGCCGAGGTCTTGCCGGCGGTGCCCGCGATCGGGGCGACCTGCTCGTTGATCGCGGTGAGCAGGGTGCGGACCCGGTCGCGCTCGGAGGACAACTCCGGCGGGAGCCGGTCGCCGATCCGATCCATGCGCTCGTGGCCGGCGCGGGCGAAGTCGGCCAGATTGCGCATCGAGCCGTCGCTGCCGCTCTTGCGGAAGTGGTCGGTGAGCAGCGCACGACCCTTGTCGGCCTCGTCGCGCCAGTCGTCGAGCACCTGCCGCAGGTGTCGCACCGTCGCCTTGTCGGCGGGCGTGTGGCCGGCTCGCCGGAGCAACTGTTCGGCCTCGCCCATGCGGGTCTCGGCCTGCTGGAGATAGCGCTCGCCGCGCTCGTGATCGTTGTCGGCGAGCGAGATCTTGAAGTCTTCGACCGTGCGCTTGACGCCGTACGTCATGTCGCCGGGCAACGCGTCGGAGCTGGCATAGGCCACCCCGCCGAGGCCGCCGCCGGTGACCACCACGAACGCGCCCGCGATGGCCGCGCGCCGACGCCAGCGCACGGTGCGCGGCGGGGCGGTCGGCTCCTTGCGGCGATGGGCGCCGCGGGGAGCGGGCACGGTGGCCATGCCCTCGGTCGCGGGCAGTGCCGCGGCCTCGTCCAGCAGACGTTGCCGTAGCGCGGCTCGAAAGTCCGTGCTCGGCACCGGCGCCGACTCCGACCGATCACGCAGCAGCTCGGCGGTCCGCAACAGCGGAACCAACGCGGGCAGAGGATCTGCCGATCGGTTGTTGCGGTCGTTCTCGTCGAGGGCCCGCGCGAAGGCGTTCGCGGGTCGCCGATCCAGGGCCGCAATGCTCACTGGCCGCACCTCCTCCCCCCGGATGTCCGTCCAGGGAAGTCTCCGGGTCGGGGGCCACAGGGCGGCTCCCCGCCGCAACGATCCCCGAAGGGGGTCGCTATCCGGGAGAACGAGCCGACGGCCCCGAAGGTTACGGAAGTGTGATTCACCGCACGTCCTCGGGCAGCAGCCTGGCGAGCGTCCGTACGGCGCGGTATTGCAACGTCTTGATCGCCCCCTCGTTCTTACCCATGATCTGTGCGGTCTCCGCGACCGAGAGTCCCTGCAGGAAGCGCAGGGTCACGCACTCCTGCTGTTGGGGGTTGAGCTTGTGCACGGCGTCCAGGAGGGCCGCGTTGGACAACGATTCCAGGACGCAGTCCTCGGGGCTGGACTCGACCTCGTTGGCGTCGAGCATCTCCCCAGTGGTGACTTCGAGGCGGAATCGGCTGGACTTGAAGTGGTCGGCGACCAGGTTGCGCGCGATGGTCACCAACCACGCGCCGAAGTCGCGGCCCTGCCAGGTGAAGGTGCCGATCCGGCGCAGCGCGCGCAGGAAGGTCTCGCTGGTCAGATCCTCGGCGACGGCACGGCCGCCGACCCGGTAGTAGATGTACCGGTAGACGGTGTCGAAGTAGTTGTCGTAAAGCTGGGCGAAGGCATCGCCGTCGCCGTCCTGGGCGAGTTCGACGAGGGCCATGATGCGGCGGGCCTCGCCGTCCGGACCCGGTCCCCGGGTGTATCCGGAGCCTCGGGTCGGACGGGTCGGTTCGGTGGTGCCGGCGCGCGCCGCGAGGGCGAAGCCCACGGGCCGACCCGAGGTCGCGCAACAGACCCCGGCTCCGTAACCGGCGGTGGCGGCGAAGCCTACGGACGGAGGGGCAAAGCTCGCGCACACCGCCGCACGCAGTGTCGCCAGCCCGGACACGTCAACCCGGACGATTCGGTGCACGGGACTCCCTGTTGCTTCAGCGGTAATTACGTTCGGTGCGGAATCGATCACCCATAGTAGGGAAGTTGGATACCGCTGTGCGCCGATCGAGAATAACGCTTAGTAAAGGAAGGGATACCAAGTGTGCCCATCGGCGTTGTGAAGCTACCGGGATCGACCGCTGTTGTGTGCTCTTTGCGTGTTTGCCGGGTTGTCCCGGGTCAGGTGTGCTATATGCGGACAACTCGCCGCCGTTCGGGCGTCCCCGGGCAGCCCGAAACAACCCCCTCGTCGCAGGTCGCAGGGGGTGCGCGGGGGTTTCGGTGGGCAGCTCAGACGCGGCCGGGCACCCGACGTCGTACGGCGGTGCCGGCGACCAGCGCGCCGGCGACCGCACCCACGCCGGCGGCGGCCGGCAGCCCGATGCGGGCCGCCTTGCGACCGGTGCGGTAGTCCTTCACGCGCCACCCGTACGCCCGGGCGTGGCGGCGCAACCGCAGATCCGGATTGACCGCGCACGGATCGCCCACCAGGGTCAACATCGGGATGTCGTTGGCCGAGTCGCTGTAGGCCGAACAGTCGGTCAGGTCCAGGCCCTCGCGGTCCGCGAGCGCGCGCACGGCCTCCGCCTTGGCCTCGCCGTGCAGCAGTTCGCCGACCAGCCGACCGGTGTACACGCCGTCACTGGTCTCCGAGACGGTGCCCAGCGCGCCGGTCAGGCCCAGTCGGCCGGCGATCGTGGTGGCGATCTCGATCGGTGCGGCGGTGACCAGCCAGACCTGTCGGCCCGCGTCCAGGTGCATCTGGGCCAGCCCCCGGGTGCCCGGCCAGATCTTGTCCGCCATGCACTCGTCGAAGATCTCCTCGCCGATCACCCGGATCTCCTCGACCGTATGGCCCTTCGCGAACGACAGCGCGGCCTCCTGGGCGTCACCCACGTGGCCCATGTGCTCGCCGCCGAGCCGGAACCGGGCCTGCTGCCAGCCGAACCGGGCGATGTCGCGGGCGCCGAGGAACCGGCGGGCGTACAGCCCCCGGGCCAGGTGGAAGATCGACGCGCCGCGCATCACGGTGTTGTCCAGGTCGAAGAACGCGGCGCCGATCGGGGTGGGCAGGCCGTCCTCGCCGGGGGCGCGTGGCGGGGCGCTCGCGTGCGCGGCGGCGGCAGCGGCCTCGCCCGCCCGCACGGCGCTGTCGTTGGTGTTCTTGGTCGTCGATCGCCGGCGCAAGAGAACCATGTGGTCGAGCGTAGTAGGCGTGTATTGCGACTGTGTGGCGGTTGTCGTGCCGCGCCGCGCCGCGTCGGTGAAACCGGGACCGCGCCGACTCGCCCGCGCCGTCGGCGCCCCGGAGCGTGGGCGGCCTTCTGGCCGGCGCCCCCGACGGGTGACAATCGAGGACGTGAATCTCTTCCGCCGCCGCGCCGACGCCGCGACCCACACCGTGACGCTGCTCAGCAAGCCCGGTTGTCACCTGTGTGACGACGCCCGTGTCGTCATCGAACGGGTGGCCGGGGAACTGGGCGTGACCTGGACGGAGGTCGACATCACCGGGGACCCGGAGCTTCAGCACAAGTACTGGGAGCAGATCCCGGTGACGTTGGTGGACGACCGGCAGCACGATTTCTGGCGAGTGGACGAGCGGCGGTTGCGCCGGGCCCTGGGGGGCTGACCGTCCGCGCGCCCCCATCGTTCGGCCCGACGCCGGCGGCGGGGTCGACGCAGGGGGCCGCCGGAGGGAAATTTTGCCGACACGTACGGTAAGGGGTCGTGCACGATCGGCCACCACGACTACGCATGGACCACGCGGACGTCACCTCGTGTGACCGAGTTCACGCTCCGATTCGGAACCAAGGCGTGATGAGCATCACGACAGGCGCTCAAATCGGACACCTACTTTGTGCGTACGTTCACAAAAGCCTAACCTGGCAATCGAAATCCCAGGTCCCACCCACAGGAGCAGCGTGGCTACAGGGCGTACCGAGCGACCGGCGCAACGGGGACGTGGCATCCCCGAGGCGACGGTGGCGCGGCTTCCGCTGTACCTCCGGGCGCTCAGTGCGCTGTCGGAGCGGGGTGTTCCCACGGTCTCGTCCGAGGAACTCGCCGCTGCCGCCGGGGTGAATTCAGCGAAGCTGCGCAAGGACCTGTCGTATCTCGGCTCCTACGGCACCCGTGGGGTCGGTTACGACGTCGAGTATCTCGTGTACCAAATCTCGCGTGAACTCGGGCTCACCCAAGACTGGCCGGTCGCCATCATCGGCATAGGAAATCTGGGTCACGCCCTGGCCAACTACGGTGGATTCGCCTCGCGCGGGTTCCGCGTGGCGGCGCTCCTGGACGCCGATCGGGCGGTCACCGGTCAGCGGATCGCGGGCATGGCGGTGCGGCACATGGACGACCTCGAGCAGATCGTGCGCGAGGACCACGTGTCGATCGGCGTGATCACCACGCCCGCGCCGGCCGCGCAGGAGGTGTGCGACCGACTGGTCGCCGCCGGGATCACGAGCATCCTGAACTTCGCGCCGACCGTGCTCTCGGTTCCCGAGGGGGTGGACGTGCGCAAGGTGGATCTGTCCATCGAACTGCAGATCCTGGCCTTCCACGAACAGCGCAAGTCCGGTCTCGATCCCGTCGCGGGACCGGTTCCGGCGCGACCCTCGAAGCCGGGGGAACGCGGCGATCTCCCCGAGGTGATGCCCGCGTGACCGGCTGTCGCGTGGGTGTCGCGCCCGCGAACACGGCGAACAACGGTAGGAAGACACCATGAGTGTCCTGGCGGTCGGTCTGAGTCACCGCACGGCCGAGGTCGGTCTCCTGGAGCGCGTCTCGGTCTCCGGGACGGCCCAGGAGGCGCTGCTGCACGACCTGATCGCGGCCGAACCGGTGGGTGAGGCCGTGCTGCTGTCGACCTGCAACCGGGTCGAGGTCTACGCGGACGTGGATCGCTTCCACGGCGGTGTCACCGAGCTGGGCAACCTGTTGTCGCGGCACACCGGCGTGCCGGTGTCCGAGCTGACCCCGTGCCTGTACGTGCACTACGAGGACCGCGCCGTCCAGCACCTGTTCTCGGTCGCCTGCGGACTCGACTCGATGGTCGTCGGCGAGGGACAGATCCTCGGCCAGATAAAGGCCGCGCTGGCGCTCGCGCAGACCCACGGCACCGCCGGTCGGGTGCTCAACGAACTCACCCAGCAGGCGCTGCGGGTGGGCAAGCGGGCGCACACCGAGACCGGCATCGACCAGGCCGGTCGCTCGCTGATGACGGTGGGGCTGACCCAGGCCGAGCGCTCGATGGGCCCGGTCGAGGGTTGCCGGGCACTCGTGGTGGGCGCGGGATCGATGAGCGCGCTGGCCGCCAAGACGCTGCACCGCGAGGGCGTCGGGCACATCGTGGTGGCGAACCGCACCTACGAGCGGGCCGAACACCTGGCCGAGTCGGTGGCCGGCCGGGCCGTGCCGATGTCCGCACTGCCGGACGCGCTGTCCTCGGTCGACCTGGTGGTCTCCTGCACCGGCGCGGCCGGTCTGGTGATCGGCCGGGACGAGATCGAGGCGGTGCTCGCGGTGCGCCGCGAGCGCGGCGTCGAGCAGCCGCTCGTGTTGATCGACCTGGCGCTGCCGCGCGACATCGACCCGAGCGTGCGCGAGCTGGACGGCGTCGTACTGATCGACCTGGAACGGCTCGCCGAGGTCTCCGCCGGCACGGCCGGCGAGGCCGACGTGGACCTGGTGCGCAAGATCGTCTGCGAGGAGGTCGCGGCGTTCGCGACCGCCCAGCAGGCACAGCAGGTCGCGCCGACCGTGGTCGCACTGCGCAGCATGGGCTCGGACGTGGTCAGGGCCGAGCTGGACCGGCTGGTCGGTCGGGTTCCGGAGATGGACGACCGGGTGCGCGCCGAGGTCGAGCAGACCGTGCGGCGCGTGGTGGACAAGCTGCTGCACGCGCCGACGGTGCGGGTCAAGCAGTTGGCCGGCGAGCCCGCCGGCTCGTCGTACGCCGAAGCGCTGCGGATGTTGTTCGACCTCGACCCCGGCACCCCCGAGGTGGTCCGCCGGGCGGACGCCCCCGACGCAGTGGAAGGTGTGGCGTGACCGAAGCACCGTTGCGGCTGGGCACCCGGCGCAGCAAGCTGGCGATGGCCCAGTCGGGGCACGTCGCCGACGCCGTCACGCGGCTGACCGGCCGAGCCGTGGAGTTGGTGGAGATCACCACCCACGGCGACACCTCGCGCGAGCAGCTCACCCAGATCGGCGGCACCGGCGTCTTCGTCAACGCCCTGCGTGACGCGCTGCTGGCCGGCGAGGTCGACTTCGTCGTGCACTCGCTCAAGGACCTGCCGACCGGCGACGCCGAAGGGGTCGCCCTGGTGGCGATCCCGCCGCGGCACGATCCGCGCGACGCGCTGGTGGCCCGGGACGGGCTCGCGCTCGCCGAGTTGCCGGCCGGCTCCCGGATCGGAACCGGCTCGCCGCGCCGCGCCGCGCAGTTGTTGCTGCTCGGGCTCGGCCACGAGATCGTGCCGATCCGCGGCAACGTCGACACCCGGATCGGCTTCGTGACGTCCGGCGAACTCGACGCCGTCGTCCTGGCCAAGGCCGGCCTCGGCCGCCTGGGCCGTGCGGAGGAGGTCACCGAGACCTTCGATCCGCTCCACATGCTGCCTGCCCCCGGTCAAGGGGCATTGGCCGTCGAGTGTGCGGCACACGATGTCGCCCTCGTCGAACTGCTCGCCGGTTTGGACGACTCGGACACCCGAGCCGCCGTACTGGCCGAGCGCACGCTGCTCGCCGTGTTGGAAGCCGGATGTTCGGCTCCGGTCGGCGCCCTCTGTGAGGTCGCCGAGGGCGAGCAGGTCACCGAGCTGTACCTGCGGGCCGTAGTCGCGAATGTCGACGGCACCGAAAGCGTACGGTTGTCCGCCACCGGAACCCTCGACGAGGCGGAGAAGATCGGGCGCGAACTCGCGGCCGAACTCCTCGCCCGAGGGGCCTCCGGTTTGATGGGGGAGCGCGTCCCTTGAGCCCCAGAGCGAAGAAGAAGCCCAGCGGCATCGTGACCTTTGTGGGTGCCGGTCCCGGCGACCCACGACTGCTCACACTGCGGGCCATCGAGGTGCTGGCCGAGGCCGATGTGGTGGTCGCCGACGAGGCGACGCTGCGCCAGGTCCTGTTCCACTGCAAGAGCGGCGTCGAGGTCCTCGACCCGGTGACCGGTGACGACGGGGAACTCCTGTCCGCCGTTGCCCGGGCCAAGGTCGTCGTGGCCGCCGCGCGGTCGGGCAGGCAGGTCGTCCGGGCCGTGGCGGGTGACCCGTGCGTGGACCAGTCGGTCACCGACGAGGTCACGGCGGTGGCGAAGGCGAAGATCGTCTTCGAGGTCGTGCCGGGCGTCCCGGTCAGCACGGCCGTGCCCACCTACGCGGGCATCCCGCTGCACGCGGCCAAGGGCAGCGGTGGCGTGCGTGTCCTCGACATGGCCGAGGCATCGATCGACTGGGCCACGGTCGGCTCCGTCGACGGCACGCTCGTGCTGCGCGGTGGACTCGACTCGATCGCCGAGATCGCCCAGGAACTGGTCGCCGGCGGTCGCAAGCCGGCCACGCCGGTGGCGGTCACCGTCAATGGCACCACCACCGAGCAGCGCACCCTGGTGAGCACGCTCGCCCAGGTGGCCTCCGACGTGCGGTCCGCGAAGATCACGCTGCCGGCCGTCGTGGTCGTCGGCGAGGTGGTCGCCCAGCGCGACACCCTGTCGTGGTTCGAGACCAAGCCCCTGTTCGGCTGGAAGGTGCTGGTTCCGCGCACCAAGGAGCAGGCGGTCACGCTCTCCGAGCAACTGCGCTCGTACGGCGCGGTGCCGCACGAGGTGCCGACCATCGCGGTCGAGCCCCCGCGCACGCCGCAGCAGATGGAGCGGGCGATCAAGGGCCTGGTCACCGGCCGCTACGAGTGGATCGCGTTCACGTCGGTCAACGCCGTGCGCGCGGTGCGCGAGCGGTTCGAGGACTACGGCCTGGACGCGCGTGCCTTCGCGGGCATCAAGGTCGCGGCGGTGGGTGAGGCGACCGCGCGGGCGCTGGTCGAGTTCGGCGTCAAGCCGGACCTGGTGCCCTCGGGCGAGCAGTCCGCCGCCGGGTTGCTGGAGGACTGGCCGCCGTACGACCCGGTCTTCGACCCGATCGACCGGGTGTTCCTGCCGCGCGCCGACATCGCCACCGAGACGCTGGTGGCCGGGCTGGTCGAGCTGGGCTGGGAGGTCGACGACGTCACCGCGTACCGCACGGTGCGCGCGGCGCCGCCGCCGGCGGACACCCGCGAGGCGATCAAGGGCGGCGGCTTCGACGCGGTCCTGTTCACGTCGTCCTCGACGGTGCGCAACCTGGTCGGCATCGCGGGCAAGCCGCACGCGGTGACGGTGATCGCGTGTATCGGCTCGGCGACCGCGAAGACCGCCGAGGAGCACGGTCTACGCGTGGACGTGATGGCTCCCGAGCCGTCGGTCTCCGCGCTGGCCGAGGCACTCGCGGAATTCGGTACGGCGCGTCGCGCGGCTATGGTCGAGGCAGGCGACCCGGTGACTCGGCCGAGCGAACGGCGGCCCGGGTCGCGGCGGAAGGCCAAATAGGTTTGCTGGAGTGGCGGGCGCGACGCTTGGTCGATTGGGTGTCGGGCCGCCCATGAGGAAGGCCGAGTAGTTCTGATGTCGTACCAGGCTGACGCATCGTCAGGGTTTCCCACGCAGCGCCCCCGGCGGTTGCGTACGTCCCCGGCGGTGCGCCGCCTGGTCGCGGAGACCCGGCTGCATCCCGCCGAGTTGATCCTGCCGCTGTTCGTGCGCGAGGGCGCGAGCGAACCGGTGCCGATCTCCTCGATGCCGGGCGTCGTGCAGCACACCCGTGACTCGCTGCGCAAGGCCGCGCACGACGCGGTCGCGGCGGGGGTCGGCGGGCTGATGTTGTTCGGCATCCCGACGGTCAAGGACGCGCTCGGCTCGGCGGGTTTCGACCCCGAGGGCGTGCTCCAGGTCGCCATCCGCGACGTGGTGGCCGAGGTGGGCGCCGACGCGGTGGTGATGTCCGACCTGTGTCTGGACGAGTTCACCGACCACGGGCACTGCGGCGTGCTGGCCGCGGACGGCTCGGTCGACAACGACGCGACGTTGGCCGCGTATGCGCGGATGGCCGTGGTGCAGGCCGACGCGGGCGTACACATGGTCGGGCCCAGCGGGATGATGGACGGTCAGGTCGGGGCGATCCGGCGGGCGTTGGACGATGCCGGGTATCTGGACGTGTCGATCCTGGCGTACAGCGCGAAGTACGCGTCGGGCTTCTTCGGTCCGTTCCGCGAGGCGGTCGAATCCACGCTCCAGGGCGACCGGACGACCTACCAGCAGGACCCGGCCAACGCCGAGGAGTCGGTGCGCGAGGTCCTGTTGGACGTGGCCGAGGGCGCGGATCTGGTGATGGTCAAGCCCGCGATGTCGTACCTGGACATCATTCGGCGGATTGCCGACGAGGTGCATGTGCCGGTGGCGGCCTACCAGGTCAGCGGCGAGTACGCGATGGTCGAGGCGGCGGCGGCGAACGGCTGGATCGACCGGGACCGGGTGGTGCTGGAGACGCTCACCTCGATCCGGCGCGCGGGGGCGTCGTCGATTCTGACGTATTGGGCGACCGAAGTGGCGCGGAAGTTGCGGTAGTGGATCACTCGTTCCGGTGATGGGCGGTCGAGTCGGATCGGCTCGACCGGGGGCGGCATGCGGTCGTCGGGAACGGCTTCGACGGCTTCGACGGCTTTGCGACGGTGACCGTGCTTGCGGATCCCGAGCCCGCCAAAGGTGACTACACGTCCGAGACGCGGGTTGCTCGGGGAACGCCCGTTTCCATGCACGTGGGACCGCTCAAGGGCTTTCACGATCGAGCCGGAGATCACCGCTCGCTGATTGGGCGTCAGGACCCGAGTCGCGCCACGGCTGTGGGTGGTAGGTGTCGGGCGAGCAGGGCCAGTGCTTCGGTGACCCGGGTGACCACCTGCTCGTCGGTGGTGGCCAGCACGCGTGCCAATACGTCCTCGATGCCGGCGGCGCGGACCTCGGTGACCCTTGGGGACGGGTCGGCGGCCGGGCGGACCAGTAGCCGGCGGCGGTCGGTGGGGTCCTGGGTGGTTTCGATCGAGCCGGTCTCCTTGAGCCGGGCCACGGCGGTGGAGACCTGACTCTGGGGCAGGCCGGTACGGCGGGCGATCTCGCCGACGGCGCTGTCGGGGTGGGCGACGATGTCGCTCAGGGCGATCAGCACGGAACGTGTGCCGCCGGGGTGGCGGTCGGTGCCGTCCGTGGGCGCTTGGGGGGCCGGGAGGGCTTCCTCGCCGATCTTCATGAGGGTGCGGCCCAGGAGGAAGAGGTCGACCGGGGTCAGGGGTGGCTGCGGTGGGGTCGTCATGGGCGGATAGTACATCGAGATGGATGCATCTCTGCTGATGCATCAGTTTTGATGCATCGTTATTGATGTATCGGATTTGATGAATTACGGTTGTGGTTGTCGGACCGGCCCGGGACGACACGGAACGACTTCTTGGGGGAGCGTCATGGCCGCGAGTCTTGCCGCAGGTGCTGTGTTGTCCGTGCCGGGTGCCGAGTTGTACTACGAAGTGCGGGGCTCCGGGCCGCTGTTGCTGATCGGGGAGAGCGGGGAGGGCGACGCGGGGCGCAGCGCCGACCTGGTCGGGCGGCTGGTTGCGGACTACACGGTGGTGACGTACGACCGGCGCGGGCTCTCCCGGAGTACGTTGACCGACCCGGCCGCGCCGGTGACGATCGAGGACCACGCGGACGATGTGGCGCGACTGTTGGCCGAACTCGGCGATCGGCCCGCGGCGATGCTCGGGATGAGCATGGGGGCGTTGATCGGGCTGCATGTGGCCGCGGCCCACCCGGGGGCGTTGCGGACGTTGATCGCGCACGAGCCGGTGGCGCCGTGGCTGCTGACCGCTGCCGAAGGCGACGCGCATCGTGCCGAGTTGATGGCGATTCGGGGGATCCACGCGCGGGAGGGAATGGCGGCCGCGTTTCCCGCGATCGCGGCTCACCTGGGCATCGAGCCGGGGAGCGAGGATCGTGAGCCGGGGCTGACGGCGCAGCCGATGAACGGGCGACGGATGGCCAACTTCGACTTCTTTATCGGGCGGGAGTTCCCTGCGGTGGTCGGTGACGTGTTGCCGCTGGAGGCGCTGCGGGCCACGGAGACGCGCGTCATTCCCGGGCGGGGGGTCGCCACGCTGCATCGTGTGTTCACTCGCCGGTGCGCGGTGGCGCTGGAGGCGTTGGTGGGGGTCGATGCGGCGGAATTTCCCGGGGGGCACAACGGCAATCTGTCCCATCCTCGGGCGTTCGCGCGGCGGCTTCGTGAGGTGCTGGGGGGCGCGTGACGGGGGCGGGCGATGGGGTGGGGGTCGGGGGAGCGGGGTTCGGGTGGCGAGGTGCGGGTGGGGGCGCGGGTCACTCGAAGGTGGGGATTCCGGGGGTTCTTTCGGGGCGAGTCGTGGGGCGGCGTCAACCTTGCGCCATGGTCGGCTCTCGATTTGCGGTGCGGTGTTCGATGGGTGGGTGTGCTGGGAAGCCGCCGACCAAGCCGGTCAATCCGCGACCGCCTCGGCCGCCGACGACGAAGCCGCCCAAGCCGCCGGTGCCCAAGCCCCCGGTGTTGGGTCGACCTTGCGATCGGCTCGGGGGTGGGGCCGCGGGGGTTGACGGCTAACGGTGTTAGCCGGATGATGGACGCAGGCGGCTAACATGGTTAGCCACAGGCGGACGGGGGCGGCGGCATGAGCACTTTCGCGCAGACGGGAATCGGCGGTGCCGGCTCGGCGGCGGTCCGGTGGATGCGACGTGCGGCGTGGATCGTTTTGACGTTGTTCCTGGCGGCTTTCGCGGTGTTCGAGAGCGTCAAGTACGGCTTCGCGACGTCGGTGGCGGCGTTGTTGTTTTTTGTCCTGCCCGATCTGACGATGTTCGTCGGGGCCAAGGACGCGCTGCGGGATGGTTCGCATCAGCCGGGGCGGCTTCAGCCGCGGGCGGTGCCGTTCTACAACGCGCTGCATCGGGCCTGGGTCCCGTTGCTCGTCCTGGTCGGATACACCGTCTCGCCCGTCGTGTGGCCGCCGCTGTTCACCGCCGGCCTCGGCTGGCTCACCCACATCGCGATGGACCGTGCCGCGGGGTACGGACTGCGCACTCCGGAAGGATTTCGCAAGCATGTCTGACGTGTCGTCACCTCCCCCGATCAGTGCCCGGGCCCGTGAAATCGTCGCTGCGGCACGGGACTTGCTGGAGGGGGAGGGGCCGGAAGCGGTGTCGATGCGGAGGATCGCGGATCGGATCGGGATCAAGGCGCCGTCGTTGTACAAGCACTTTCCGGACAAGTCGGCGGTGGAGAACGCGCTGATCGCGGAGGGGATGGCCGAGTTGGCGGCGGCGTTGGAGGCGGCTGAGGCGGGGCGTGCGGAGGGCGAGGGGCGCGCGGGGGGTGTTGCGGTGTTGGCGGGGGCTTATCGGGCTTATGCGTTGGCGCATCCGGACCTGTATCGGCTGATGAGTGGGCAGCCCTTGGATCGGGCGGCGCTGCCGGCGGGGCTGGAGGACCGGGCGGCGGGGCCGCTGGTGCGGGCCGTGGGCGGGGATGCGGATGCGGCGCGGGCCGTGTGGGGGTTCGCACACGGCATGGTCGTGTTGGAGTTGGCCGGGCGGTTTCCGCCGGGGGCGGATCTGTCGGGGGCGTGGGCCAAGGGGTGCGGGGCCTTCTCGGCGGAGCCGGCTCTGGACTGAGCCGTGGCGTGGCTCAAGCGCGGGGGCGGGCCGGGTGCGTTCATGCGCCGGATGGAACGAGGGCGACTGAACACGGATCGACCCGAGAGCCCCGCCCGGCGCGGGTCGGCCGGGCGGGGCCGGGCGGGCCCGGGCGGGAGCGCGTGAACGTGTCCGGGGGCGGCGAGTCGACCTCGGCGTGGGGCCGGGCTGGGCTGGGCTGGGCCGGGGCGACGGTGGGGGTGCGGGCAGCTTGATGGTCACTGCCGACCTTGCATGGCGGAAGTCCTGGGCTTCCCGGCGAGACGCGGGTGTTGCTCGGCTGGAAGGGCGCCGGCAACGGCGGTGTGGGTGGGTGCTTTCGTTGGGTTCGCCGGGGAGCGTTTCCGGGTGGGTCGGGTGTTCGCGGCCGGCGGTTGGGTTTTGGTCGGCAGCGGGTGGCTTTGTGCTAAACGGTCGGCGTGGGCCGGCGGAGGTGGGCCTGGTCCCACGGTCACCGGCGGCCGGGAGCCTTGGGTTTCCCGGCGAGACCCGGGTGTTGCTCGGCGGGAAAGGCGCTGGCAACGGCGGAGCGGGAGGGTGCTTTCGTCGGGTCCGCCGGGGAGCCTTTCCGAGTGGGTCGGGCGCTTGCGGCGGGCAGTCGCGGCTTGGTCGGGTTGGGTGCGGGTGGCTCAGTGCTAAACGGTCGACGTGGACCGGCGGAGATGGGCCCGGTCCCAAGGTCACCGGCGGCCGGGAGCCCTGAGTTCCCCGGCGAGACGCGGGCATTGCTCGCCCGGAAAGGCGCCGGCAACGGCGGAGCGGGTGGGTGCTTTCGTCGGGTCCGCCGGGGAGCCTTCCCGAGTGGGCCGGGTGTTCGCGGCGTGCGGTCGCGCCTTGGTCGGCAGCGGGTGGCTCAGTGCTAAACGGTCGACGTGGACCGGCGGAGATCAGCCCGGTCCCACCGTCACCGGCGGCCGGGAACCCTGGACTCCCCGGCGAGACCCGGGCGTTGCTCGCCGGAAAGGCGCTGGCAACGGCGGAGCGGGTGGGTGCTTTCGTCGGGTCCGCCGGGGAGCCTTTCCGAGTGGGCCGGGCGTTCGCGGCGGGCGGTTGCGTCTTGGTCGGCGGCGGGTGGCTCAGTGCTAAACGGTCGGCGTGGACCGGCGGAGATGGGCCTGGTC
>NZ_JBHZAV010000024.1:58147-81471 GCF_042754445.1 Embleya sp. NPDC059213 | reverse complement strand
AGGTCAGCGGGAAGCCGCGCGCTCGAAGCAGTCCCGGGATCCCGATCGTGACCCTCGAACCCCTGAGACGGCCTTCGGACGGCCTCCCGCTCGACTGCCCCGACCCCAAACGCCCACCGGAACAGACCCGACCCCCCCGGAAAGACTCCCGGCGCCCCTCACCGGGCCGCCCTTCCCGCCACCCGACCCGAAACGCCCACCGAGAACCCCCGCCCACACGCAATCCACCACCGGCATTCACAAACCGGCCCGCGACACGCACTCACGCCGCACGGCCCCGCAAAACCGCAGGTCAGCGAAAACCCGAGCGTGCCAAGCAGCCTCGAGATCCCGATCGTGACCCTCCAAGCCCTCAGACAGCCCTCCACCCGGCCACCCGACCCGAAACGCCCACCGAAACGCTCCCGACCCACTCGAAAAGGCCCCCCGGCGGACCCGACGAAAGCACCCTCCCGCTCCGCCGTTGCCAGCGCCTTTCCGGCGAGCAACACCCACCTTTCGCCGGGAAACCCAAGGCTCCCGGCCACCGGCGACCACGGGACCGGGCCCACCTCCACCAGCCCACGCCGACCGTTTAGCACAAAGCCACCCGCCGCCGACCAAGACGCAACCGCCGGACGCGAACACCCGACCCACTCGGAAAGGCTCCCCGGCGGACCTCACCGGGCCGCCCCACCCGCTCCGCCGTTGCCAGCGCCTTTCCGGCAAGCAACACCCCGCGTCTCGCCGGAGGACTCAGGGCTCCCGGCCGCCGGTGACCGTGGGACCGGGCTGATCTCCGCCGATCCACGCCGACCGTTTAGCACAAGGCCACCCGCCGCCGACCAAGACGCGACCGCCCGCCGCAAGCGCCCGGCCCACTCGAAAGGTCCCCCGGCCGACCCGACGAAAGCACCCACCCGCTCCGCCGTTGCCAGCGCCTTTCCCGCCGAGCAACACCCACCTCTCGCCGGGAAACCCAAGGCTCCCGGCCGCCGGTGACCCTGGGGCCAGGCCCACCTCCGCCGATCCACGCCGACCGTTTAGCACAAGGCCACCCGCACCCAACCCAACCAAGACGCAACTCCCACGTCCCGCCCACGCCGGATCCATCCGCCCGCCGGGCGTGGCTCGTACCCTCGTAGTCCCAGGTGCAGGTGCGGACCAGGTTCGGGAAGGTGTGCCGGTGGTTGATTCACGGCAGGTCAGGGACATCGGAAACGTCGCGGATGCGGATGCCGAGCACTGGCCCGACGCCGGAAAGGGCCCTGACGCTGTAGACGGCCCCGACGCCGCCAACGCCGCCAACGGCCCCAACGCCGCCAACGGCCCCAACGCCGCCAACGGCCCCGACGTCGAAAGCGGCCCCGATGTAGGGCTCTTCGGTCCAAGTTCGGTGACCTGGCAACTGCACGCCGACCCCGTCATGTGGGTGGCGGGCGTGCGAGCCCTGTATCTCCAGGCCCTCTACCCAAGGGCTGTGCGCGGTGTCGTGCAGAACTCCGACTTTCGGAAGGATCCCTGGGGTCGGTTGATTCGTACCGCCGACTTCATCGGCGTGACGACCTACGGGACGCGGGGGGAAGCCGAGGCGGCCGGGGCTCGGGTGCGGCGGATCCACGCTGTGATCAGGGCGGTGGATCCCGAGACGGGGCAGTCGTACCGGATAGACGAGCCTGAGTTGCTGCGGTGGATCCACTGCGCCGAGGTCGGGTCGTACCTGTCCGTCGCCAGGCAGGCCGGGTTCCCGTTCACCGACGAGCTGGCCGATCTGTACCTGGACGAGCAGCGGCGCTCCGCCGAGTTGGTGGGGCTGCCGGGGGCGGAGGTGCCGGGGTCGGTGGTCGAGCTGGATCGCTACTTCGCGGAGGTTCGGCCCGTGCTCGCTTCGTCGGACGAGGCGCAGAGCGTGTTCGATTTCCTGCGTCGGCCGCCGGTGCCGTTCGTGCTCGTGCTCGGGCGGGAGGTGTTGTGGCGCCAGCTCTCGGAGTTGGCGTACGCGGCGTTGCCGCGCTGGGCCAAGGAGCTGTACGGGTATCGCGGCCTGCCCTCGTCGGTGGCGCGGCCCGGGCTCAAGGGGCTGCGGCGGGTGATGGGGGCAGCCACGCCGTTGATTCGTATGGCGTACCCGTCGCCGCACATCAAGGGCGCGATGCAGCGGCTCGGCCCGGAGGCCGAGCCGTCGGTGGCACGGTTGCCCGGGATCGGTGCCGCAGAGTGAAGCGTCGCTGACACCGTCCGGCGGGCTGCCACACAGACGACCACTCAGATCACCGAGCGGACCGCCACCCAGGCCACCACGCGGAACCGCCACTGAGACCACAGCACAGACCACCGCCAAGGGACCCGCGGCCGGGGAGAAGTCACCCACAAATAAGTAAGGTCCCCTTTCTTTCTAGGCGCCGGCCCGTCACAATGTCAGACATTGTCAAGTAACCGGTCAGCTCGAAGGGAACCGCACGTGGCGAACGGCTTCTGGGCCCATGCGCAGGCCAATCCGGACCGGCTCGCGCTGGTCGACCCCGATGGCGCCGAGTGGACCGCGGGGGAGTTGTTCGCCGCGTCGAACCGGCTCGTGCACGGGTTGCGGGCGGCGGGGTTGGGCACCGGTGACGTGTTCAGCGTGATCCTGCCGAACTGTGCCGAGTACATCGTGGCGTACATGGCGGCGGCGCAGGCCGGGCTCTACATGGTGCCGGTGAACCACCACCTGGTCGGGCCCGAGATCGCCTGGATCCTCGCGGACAGCGAGTCCAAGGTGGTGATCGGCCACGAGCGGTTCGCGGACACCATCGCGGCCGCGGCGGACGAGGCGAAGGTGCCTGCCGAGGCGCGGTTCGCGGTCGGCGCGGTGCCGGGCTTCCGGCCGTTCGCCGAACTGAGCGAGGGCCGGTCGGCGGAGCCGCCGGCCGAGCGCAGCGTCGGCATGACGATGAACTACACCTCCGGCACCACCGGCCGGCCGCGCGGCGTGCGCCGGCCGCTGTCCGGGGGATCGCCCGAAGAGGCCCGCTACGGCGGCACGTTGCTGATCTACGGCGTCAAGCCGCACGACGACAACGTGCACCTGGTCGGCTCGCCGCTCTACCACACGGCCGTGCTCCAGCACGCGCAGCAGTCGCTGCACATCGGCCACGCCGTCGTGTTGATGGAGAAGTGGCGGCCCGAGGAGATGTTGCGGGTGATCGACCGGTACAAGGTCACCCACACGCACATGGTGCCGACCCAGTTCCACCGACTGCTGCAACTGCCCGACGAGATCAAGGCCCGGTACGACGTGTCGTCCATGCGGCACGCCGTGCACGGTGCCGCGCCCTGTCCCGATCACGTCAAGCGGCGGATGATCGAGTGGTGGGGGTTGTGCGTCGAGGAGTACTACGCCGCCAGCGAGGGCGGCGGTACCTTCTGCTCCGCGCAGGAGTGGCTGGACCGGCCCGGGACGGTGGGCAAGGCGTGGCCGATCAGCGAGATCGGCATCTTCGACGACGACGACAACCGGCTGCCGGCCGGCGAGATCGGCACCGTGTACATGCTGATGCGGGCCGGCCGGTTCAACTACCACAAGGACGAGGAGAAGACCCGCAAGGGTCGGATCGGCGACTGGTTCACCGTCGGCGACGTGGGGTTGCTCGACGAGGACGGCTACCTGTACCTGCGCGACCGCAAGATCGACATGATCATCTCCGGTGGGCAGAACATCTACCCCGCCGA
The DNA here is from genome assembly GCF_042754445.1 of Embleya sp. NPDC059213. NCBI lineage: Bacteria > Bacillati > Actinomycetota > Actinomycetes > Kitasatosporales > Streptomycetaceae > Embleya > Embleya sp. NPDC059213. Next base: position 77,781 of record NZ_JBHZAV010000024.1, on the reverse strand, counting down.
GATCGAGAGCGCCCTGCTGCGACACCCCGCGGTCGGTGACGCGGCGGTGTTCGGCATCCCGCACGAGGACTGGGGCGAGGAGGTCAAGGCGGTCGTCGAGGCCAACGAGGGCTTCGTCGCCGACCCCGAACTGGCCGGGGAACTGCTCGCGTTCTGTGTCGAGCAACTCGCCACGTACAAGCGCCCGCGCACCGTCGATTTCGTGGACGCGATGCCGCGCGACCCGAATGGGAAGTTGCAGAAGCGGCGGTTGCGCGATCCCTATTGGGAGGGTCGCGAGCGGGCCGTCTGAGTCGAGAGACGAATACACCGCCCGGGATTACCCGGGCGGTGTATTCGGCTTTTCCTTTATCGATCCGAATCGGTACTCCACCGATTCGGATCGATGCGGCTAATTTTTTCGAACCGTGTTGTTCCGGTTCGAACCGTGTGCCGCCGGGCGGATTGCGAACCCTGTCCCGCCACGCGGCTCGGCAACTGCGGTCCGCTAAGCGGATTCGGTTTCGGATTCGGCTGCGCCGTCCGGTGCGGACGCCACCGCGAGTGCCCAGGGCAGGTCGGGCTTTCCGGTGGGTGTGCGCTGGGTCCGTTCGACGATGCGCATGACCCTGGGCACCTTGTAGCCGGCGATCTTGGTGCGGCAGTGCTCCTGGATGTCCGCCAGGCTCGGCGTTCGGCCCTCGCGCGGTTGTACGACCACCGCGACGGTCTGGCCCCAGCGCGGATGCGGGACGCCGACCACGATCGCGTCGTAGACCTCGGGGTGGGCCTTGACCGCGCCCTCGACCTCCTCGGTGAAGATCTTCTCGCCGCCGGAGTTGATCGTCGCCGAGCCGCGGCCCAGGAGCGTGATCCGGCCGTCGCCCTCCAGGCGGGCGTAGTCGCCGGGTACCACGTAGCGGGTGCCGTCCGGGCCGGTGCGGAAGACCTCGGCGGTCTTGACCGGGTCGCCGAGGTAGCCGAGCGGGATGTTGCCCTTGCGGCCGAGTCGGCCCACGACCCCGGCCGGGAGCTGGTTGAGGTCGTCGTCCAGGACCACCGAGTCGGGGACCGCCTTGACGGTGATCCCGCTCTGCTGCTCGGTCTGGCCCTTGACCGCGACGCCCACGCCGTTGGCGCCCGACTCGGAGGCGCCGATGGCGTCGCTGACCACGATGCCGAGGCGCTCCATGAATTCCTCCTTCAGCGACGGCGAGAACAGCGCCGCGCTGGAGGACAGGGCGAACAGGGAGGACAGGTCGTACGACTCGCGCCCGTCGCGCGGCTCGGCGAGCGACTCCAGAAGCGGGCGGGCCATCGCGTCGCCGGTGATCAGGATGACGTTGATGCGCTCGGCGACCACGGTCTCCCACACGCCGTGTGCGTCGAACTTGTCGATCAGCACCACGCGGTGGCCCTTGGCCAGGTTCTGCAGCACTCCCCACTGGGTCGCGCCGTGCATCAGCGGCGCGATCGGGAAGGTGGTCATCTGGCCGTTGCGGCCCTTCTCGACCATCTCCTCGGGCCGGGATATGCGCTCGCCGTTGGTGGGGTCGATGCCGCCGCCGAGGGCGAAGATCACGTCCTCCTGGCGCCACACGACGCCCTTGGGCAGGCCCGTGGTCCCGCCGGTGAACAGCAGGTACAGGTCGTCGGCCGAGCGCGGCTCGAAGTCCCGCTCGGGCGCACCGGCCGCCATCGCGTCCTCGAAGCGCACCGCGCCCAGCGACTCGGCGGTGACCCCGGCCGGGTCGGGCTCGGTGCCGTCCTCGACCACGATCAGGTGGCGCAGCGAGGCGACCTTGGGCGCGACCTCGGCGACCCGGTCGGTGAACTGCCGCTGGAAGACCAGCGCGACCGGTTCGGCCTGATCCAGCAGATAGGCCAGCTCATCCGCGACATAGCGGAAATTCACATTGATGCAGACGGCTCGGATCTTGTAGATCGCGAGCATCGCCTCCGCCCATTCGATGATGTTGAAGGCGTAGACCGCGACATGGTCGCCCGGCTGCACGCCGGAGTCCCGGAGGTGATGGGCGAGGCGATTCGCCCGCTCCTCCAGAAGGGCATATGTACGGCGTTCACCGTTCGCGACGATCGCCTCGCGTTCGGGGTATTCCCCGGCCGCGCGCTCGAAGAGGTCGGCAAGGTTGAATTCCATGGGCGGAGCGTAAGGCGTGGGCCCGGCCATATTCCAGAGGCAATATCGTTTGGACGGCCTCGGGAAACTGTGACGCTGTCGACCGCCGCGAACACTTGACTGCGGCAAAGATGTGGGCAGGGGTGGTACGCCGGACCGGCGGGGCCGTCGACACGCCGGACCGGCGGCGCCGCGGCTCAGCGCTGTGCGTACTCCAGCAGACGCGGGCGCGCACTCGCCGCCACCAGCACCACGCACACCCCGAGCACGCCGATCGGCACCCACGGCCAGCCGGTCAGCGCGTCGTCGGCGCGGTCGGTGCGGTCCTCGAAGTCGGCCAGCTCGGCGTCCGCGACCTGGGCCAACGCGGTCTGGTAGTCGTAGAAGTCGAAGGCCAGGTTGCCGCGGCCGACCTTGGTGGCCAGGCCGACGGCGACATCCAGCCGGCCCTCGGCGACCGCCGCGCGCAGCGCCCGGTCGTCGCGGCGGAAGGCATCCAGGCGCGCGGCCACCCGCTGGTTCGGCACGATCCGCTCCAACTGCGCGGACTTGGCGGCGAAGCTCTCGCTGTACGAGCGGGCACGGTCGGGCAGGATCACGAACCGGCTCTCGTCCGCGTTCGCGTCCGAGGCGGTCGCCCGGGCCCGGGCCAGCGCCAGGAACGGGTCGAACGCCTGCGTCTGCGCGTCGCGCAACCGGGCGGCGTGGTCGGTGAACAGGGCTACGGCGGTGCCGGTGAGCGCGGCCACCGCGATGGTCACCGCGGCCAGCCCCGGTGCCAGGACGCGGTGGAAGCGGCGGGCCCAGCGGATCTGGCCGACGATCAGCACGACCACCAGCAACACACCCACCGCGCCGACCGCCAGCGCCGCCCAGCGGGCGTGCGTGCGGTCGGAGTCCGCGTCGGAGGCCAGCTTTTCCTCGGCGCCACGACCCAGGGCGTCGGCGGCCGGCAGCAGATCCTCGTGCAGCATGCTGGTCGCGCTCGCGAAGTAGTTGAGCGCGGACGTCGGCGGGCGCCCGGCCGGGCGTTCCTGGACCTGCTCGTCGGCCAGGCGCGCCTGTGCGACGTAGGCGTCGTAGCGGCCGAGTCCGTCGATCAACGTGCCGACCGGCGCGCCGCCGGAGGCGAGCGTCTGGATGTCGGCGGTGATCCGGCTACGCCGCTCGCGCATCTGCCGCAGCGCCAACTGCCGGTTGCCGACCTGCTCGTCCGAGCCGACCAGCAGCACGTTGGCGACCTGCGCGTCGAGATCGGCGAGCGCGAAGTAGAGATCCGCCGCGACGGCGGCCCGCGGTGCGGAGGTGTCGGCGACCTCGCCGAGTCCGGACCGGGCGTTGCCGGCGCCGACCGCGATCACCGCGGTCAAGGCGACCAGGCCGGCCAGGATCAGCGCGGCGAATCCGTACACCCGGGCGGGCGCCGCACCCACCCGGCGCAACCGGCGCAGTCGAATGCGCGGCGTCCGATCCGGGGGCGGCGCGACCGGCGCGACTCGCGGCGGCGATGGCACGTACGCGGGCGTCGGGGGCGCGGGTAGGGCGGTCGGTGCGGCCATGCCGAAACGGTAGACAGACGGCGCGAAGGGCCAACCATGAACCGATGGCGGTGATGCGAAGGCCGAGTGAACATCCGTGTGTTCGAAGGGTGTTCGGAAAGTGACGGGCAGGCGGCCGGCGAGGGCCCGCGACTGACGCTTGGTCAGCCCTCGGTTGCGCCCAGTTGTGTCACCCGCGCGGATGAACCGAGCGACGTGTGCCGGCTATGCCCCCCGTTGGCCGCATTGGTGACGGTCGGATTCGCACTGCGAAGGGCTGTTGCGGAGCACTCGTTGGCATGTAGCGTTGTCCGCGGTTGCAGCAGTAGATGTAGTTCCCTCGCACGTCCAACGCCTGCGGACATCAACAGCCGTGGGCGTTTTTCGCTCCTCACAGCGAGGGCATCCCGGGGTAACGCGGGGAGTGGGACCACTCGACGGTTCGCGACCCGGGCATCACGAGGTGTGGTGTCTGTGGGTTACGTGAAGGAATCAAGACATGGCCACCGGTACGGTCAAGTGGTTCAACGCCGACAAGGGCTACGGCTTCATCTCGCAGGACGACGGCGGCGCAGACGTCTTCGTCCACTTCTCCGCCATTCAGACGAACGGCTACCGTTCGTTGGAGGAGAACCAGCGCGTGGAGTTCGAGGTCACGCAGGGCCAGAAGGGCCCTCAGGCCGAGATGGTTCGCCCGCTCTGAATCGGTCCCGCGGCTCCGGCGACGGACCGCAGACCTAGCAAGGCCCGCGCCCGTGCAGGGTGCGGGCCTTGGGGCGTTTTCGGGGCGATTCGTCGTGCTTTGGGCGATCTTCGGTGGATTCGTGTTCCCGCTCGGATGTCGCCCAAGGATCATGCGTGGCCGGCGGCATGGTGAGGGGCCACTAGCATGTCTGTATGGGTTTCCTGCGCCGCCGCCCCCCGTCCGGGCCGGATTTCGACGTTCTTGCCATCCCGTTCACCGACTGGCCCGGCTCCGTGATCGTGGCCATGTTGCCGGGGGAGGACGGCAGTTGCCAGGGGATCTTCGTCCGCTACGACCTGCTGGCCAACCGCGGTCCGGCGATGCTGATCGGCAACCTGCCGCCGGGCTCGCCCGCGCGCGAGGAGGGCGTCGGCCGGATCGAGGCCCAACAGCTGGTCGCGGCCCTGGGGCACGAGGAAATGCCCGAGGAGCTGTCCACCGAGGACACCCCGATCATGCTCGGCGACGACCTGCTGATCATCCGCAAGGTCAAGTACGCGGAGGGGCGCCTGGCCTGCGTGGAGTTCGACCGCAGCGACAACGTCATGGTGCGCATCGTGACCTGGGACCGCCCGATCACCGACGACGTGTTCCAACTGCTCAAGCCGATCCCTTCGGACACCTTCGGCGGCTGAGCGAGCGGGACGGCGGGGCGATCCCGCCGGCGCCGGGCGGCCACGACCACTAGCGGGTGCCGATGGCCGCGCGCACGGCCCGGCGGACCATCCCGCAGTCGTCGTGCAGCCTGCGCAGCAGCCGGCGCTGGTCCTCCCCGACCGGGCCCACGTCGTTGAGTCGGATCTCGCGGACGAGCACCAGCATCAGGTTGACCAGGAACGCGTCCCGGGACAGGGAGCCCGATTGTTGGGCCGTCTGGATGATCTGGCGGCGGGTCATCGGGTCCCGCGCCAGCAGGGTCCACAGGACCGCCAGGTCGTAGCCGGGCAGGTGGTAGCCGGAGGACTCCCAGTCGACCAGCGCCGCGCCCTGGGCGGTCAGCAGCACGTTGGACAACACCGCGTCGCCGTGGCAGAACTGCGCGGGCACCCGGCTGAGGCCGCGCAGGAGTTGGGCCAGGTCGCCGGCGTCGCGGTCGGTGAGCAGGCCGAGCTTGTGGTAGCGGTCGACGCGGGCCGGATAGTCGAACGCGAGCGGGAACGACCCGGGCGGGGGCTTCCACCGGTTGAGCGTGGTGAACGCGTGCAACACGGCGCGGACGTCGGCGCGGGCCATCGCGGTGCCCGGGTGGCGTTCGTTCGCCGCGGGCCGGCCGGCCACGTGTTCCATCACCAGGATGCGCCGCTCGGGGTCGGCGGCGATCAGTCGCGGCACCCGGACCGGCGGCCGCTGCCGGGTGAAGGTGCGGTAGGCGTTGACCTCGTGCCGAAAGCGCTGGAGCCAGTGCGGTGAGGCGTCGGTCAGATACTTGACCACGACCGGGCCGCGCCCGACCGAACCGGACAGCAGCAGCGAACGCGGTGTCCGGCGCAGCACCGCGCCGGCGGTGAAGCCGGGACAGAGTCGGGCCGTGAGCGCGGCGACCGCCTCCGGCCCCGGAATCTGTTGCGGCATGCGAGGCACTCCAGGGCCGGCTCCGCCGGCCGGGGCCGGACCGGTGGCGACCGCGGCGTTCGCCGCGACCGCGGGGTTCGTCGACGCCACCGTGCCGGGCGCCGAACCACCGGAGGATGTACGCCTGTTCGGACCGGGTGTGCCCGGCCGTGAGGTCGCGGAACCGGGATTGGTCGGGCGGCCGGGGGTGGTGGACGTCGTGGATGACATGTAGACCTTCCTGCGCTGCCGAGAGGGTGGACCCGGCCGCGCGGCGGGTGGGGGCCCACGTGCCGGATCCACCATCCACAACACTCCGAGATCCGGGTGGTGATCCACGTGGCGAGCCCTGGCGAACCATGGCGAATCGGAGCCGGCTGCTCCGGACCCGGCTAGCCTCGGTCCGGCGAGCGACCTCCTACAGGGCGCTTTCGAGCCACGGTCCCCACATCAACGGGCGGTTTGCAATGCGCCGGGAACCCAACACCAAACTGGTGGACCTCTTCGCCCTGACCGGGTGGTCCAAGGGCGAACTCGCCCGACTGGTCAACCGTCGGGCCGCCGCGATGGGCCATCCTCAGCTTGCCACGGATACCTCCCGGGTCCGGCGCTGGCTGGAGGACGGCGAGCGGCCGAGGGACCCGGTGCCCCGGGTCCTGGCGGCGCTTTTCACCGAGCGGCTCGGGCGTGTCGTCACCTCCGAGGACCTCGGCCTGACCGGTCGCCCCCGGCACAACGCGCAGGTGGTGCAGGAGGATCTGCCGTGGAGCACCGAGCGCACGGTGACCGCGCTGACCGAGTTCACCGGCATGGATCTGATGCTCAACCGGCACGGCTTCGCGGGCAGCGGGTTCGCGCTCGTCGCGGGTCCGGCCCTGGTGGCCAATTTCGAGCGGTGGCTCAACCCCGGGCTCGGCCTGTCCCATCCGCGCGGCGCGCTCGCCGATCCGGTGTCGTACGGACTCGTCGACGCGGGCCCGATCGGCGCCGAGGAGGTCACCGCGCTGGAGAACGCGGTCACCGTCTTTCGCATGTGGGACGCGGATCGTGGGGGCGGGCTGCAACGCAAGGCGGTGATCGGACAGTTGAACGAGGTCGGCAATCTGCTGACCTATCCCAACCCGATGCCGATCACCCGCCGGTTGTGGAACGTGGCGGCCAACCTCGCCGCGTTGGCCGGTTGGATGTCGCACGACGTGGGTCTGGACCCGACCGCGCAGAACTACTTCGTGATCGCGGCGCACGCCGCCCGGGAGGCGGGCGACCTGCCGCGCGCGGCCGAGGCGCTCTCGCGCGCCGCCCGGCAGATGGTGCACCTGGAGCGTCCGGCCGACGCGCTCGCGCTGATCGAGTTGGCGCAGCGCACGGCGGGCGAGCGGGCGGGGGCGACCACACGCGCGATGTTCCACACCGTGGAGGCGTGGGCGCAGGCCGCGCTCGGCCGGGCCGCGGACTGCCGGCGCACCCTGGGCCGGGCCGAGGCGGAGTTCGCCCGGTCGCGCCCGGACGAGGATCCGGACTGGGTGGCCTTCTTCGATGCGGCCGATCTGCACGGCATGCAGGCGCTGGTCTACCGCACGCTGGCCGAGGTGGACCCCACCGCCGCCGGCCGGGCTCAGGAACACGCGGAGAAGGCATTGGAGTTGCGGGCCCGCGGTCACGAACGCTCGAAGACCTTCGACCTGATCTCGTTGGCCTCCGCGTGCCTGCTCGACGGCCGACCCGAGCAGGGCGCGCACCACGCGCGCCTCGCGGTCCGCGCCGCCGGCGAGGTGAGCTCCAAACGCACCTGGGACCGCCTGGAGGTCCTGCGCAAACTCACCGACCGCTACCGCGACGTCCCGGAGATCCACGCCTTCCGCGAAGAATTCGGCCGCGAGGCCTGAGTACCCGGCCCCGAACGCATGCCTTCCGCAGCCCTCCCACCGACGCCGTCCAAGACCGACGCCGTCCAAGCCTGTCGCGAGCACCCGGTCCGCGAGGGGGGAGCACCCTGCCCCGAACATGCCTCCCGCCGCCTGCCCACCCGATGCAACGGGTGGGCAGGCGGGCAAAAGCCGTCCCGAGCCGAGCGGGGTGCTACCGCACGCACACCGCCATCACGCACGCGTCGTCCTCGTACCGGGTGTGCCCGAGCCGACTCAGTACCACGTCCACGCAGGTCCTGGCATCCGCGCCGAGCAACCGCGGGCCCAGGCCCAGGAGCGCGTCCACCGCCTCCTCCGTGCCGCGCCCGCGCCGCTCGACCAGGCCGTCGGTGAAGATCAACAGCACGTCCCCGGCGAGCAGTTCGACCCGGGCCTCGACGAACTCCGGTTCGTCCAGCGCGCCCAGCAGCACGCCGAACGGCGTCGCCAGCGCCCGCCCGGCCCCGTCCCGATACAGCAGCGGTGGCGGATGGCCGCCCTGTGCCCAGGTCAACACCCGCCCCACCGGCTCGAAGCGCGCGCACACGGCGGTGGCCACCTTGTCCGCCGGCAGCGTGTGCACCACGATCCGGTTCAGCGCCGCCAACATCGCCGCCGGCCCCGCCCCGGTCATCGCCACCCCCTGCAACGCGCCGCGCAGCGTGGTCATCCCGGACGCCGCCGCGACTCCGTGCCCCGACATGTCGCCGACCGCCAGGAGCACGTCGCCGCCCGGCAACGCGAGCGCGTCGTACCAGTCGCCGCCGACCTTGGAGTCCTGCTCGGCCGGGAAGTAGCGGGTGGCCACCTCGATCCCGGGCAGCCGGATCGGCCGGGTCCACCACGGCATCACCACGCGCTGGAGCTCGGCGGCGACCCGGTGCTCGGAACGCACCAGCCGACGCTGGGTCAGCAGTTGTGCCCGGGTCCGGGTCAACGCCTCCTGGGTGCGCCGCAGTTCGGTGATGTCGCGGAGCAACGCCCAGACCGCGTGCGGGGTCCCGTCCGCGCCGAGCACCGGCTCGCCGACGAACTGCACGAAAACCCGGGTGCCGTCGGCACGCACGATTCGGAATTCCCCCTCGGCGCCGTTCGCGTGTTCGAGCAGCTCGCGTACCAGCTCCGCGACGAACGCCCGGTCCTCGACCGCGGTGTGCCCGGCCAACTCGGCCAGCGGCACCGGGCCGAGCGCGCGGTCGCGGCCGAACAGCGCGTACATCTCGTCGGACCAGCGCACGTCGTCGCGATCGAGGTGCCACTCGGCGCTGGCCACCGGACCCGAGCCCGGCCCCTCGGTCGCGGCGGTGTGGCGCTGCTCGGGCAACAGCCCGTGCGGGTCCGGCTCGACGAACAACCGGCGCAGGTGCCGCCAGGGCAACGCCGTGTCGTCCCCGTCGTCGGGTCCGAACGGAGTGCCTGGCCCCACGTCCGCCGGCCGGACCGTGCTGCGCGCCGGCGTGCTGGTCGCCGGACCCGGATCGTCGGCCTGTCGATGTTCGGGATCGTCGGTGTCCAGAGTCAGCCGGGCCAGATACTCCGCCGCCTGCCCGAGGCTGCCGGCCAGCAGATCGCACAACAACCCGCGCCGACGCGCCTCCTCGACGGCCGCCGCGTCCTCGCCCGAACCGGCGCCGGCTGCGACAGCGGCGCCCGGGGCCGCTCCCGTGAAGCCGACCGGCCCCGGGCGCAGCCCGAAACCGCCGCGCAGGGCGTCGAGTTCGGCGCGCATCCGGCCGATGTGCGCGAGCCATTGCGCCGGATCCACCACGAGGGGGCCGTCCACGGGGTGTTCGGGCCGTTCGCGCATCCGCTCGCGCTCCTCCGGGCATGAGGTGGCAGGGTGCAATGACTGTCGCACATCAAGGGCCCGGACGCGGATGAAACCACGGTAACCGTGATGCTTGTGGCAGATTGCCCATTTCCGGTGTCCGGAGATGGCGAAAGGGGCCCGATCGCGACCGCGATCGAGCCCCTCACCAGCCGTGACGAGCAATTCCCGACGTGCTCGACATCCTCGAACGACGCACGGGCGAAGCGGGTCAGCCGAGTTCGTTGCCCAGGATGGAGATGAACGAGACCATGTCGCCGGGATACCCGCCGAGGTTGTGGGTCAGCGCGAGCTTGCGCCCGTCCGCCGGGATCCGCCGGTCCGCCGGCGCCTCGTCGCGCAACTGGAGCCAGGCCTCGAACATCATCCGCAGCCCGGACGCGCCGACCGGGTGGCCGAAGCTCTTCAATCCGCCGTCCGGGTTCACCGGCAGCCGGCCGTTCAGGTCGAACGCGCCCGCCAGCACGTCCTTCCACGCGGTGCCGCGATCGGCGAAGCGCAGGTCCTCCATCAGGACCAGCTCGGTCGGCGTGAAGCAGTCGTGCACCTCGGCCATCGCCAGTTCCTCGCGCGGGTTGCGCACCCCCGCCTGCCGGTAGGCGTCCTCGGCGCACGCGGCGATCTCCCGGAACGTGGTGTAGTCGTACTCCGGGTCGATCACCCCCGAGCCGTTGCCCGCCACCAGCGACAGCGCCTTGATGTACAGCGGCTTGTCCGTGTACAGGTGTGCGTCCTCGGCCCGCACCACGATCGCCGCCGCCGCACCGTCCGCGACGCCCGCGCAGTCGAACACGCCCAGTTGGCCCGCGAGCTTGGGCATCGCGGAGATCTTCTCCGGGGCGATCTCCTTGCGGAACTGCGCGCGCGGGTTGCGGGCGCCGTTGTAGTGGTTCTTCGCCGCGATGTGCGACAACACGTCGCGCATCTCCGCCTCGGACACGCCGTACTTGTCGCCGTACGCGGGCACCACCATCGAGAACATCGCCGCCGCGGTGAGCGTGCGCGCGGTGCCGTCACCCGGGATCGGGAACGCGTTCAGGCCCTGGAAGCCGCCGTCCTTGACCTTCTCCACGCCGACCGCCATGGCCACGTCGTACGCGCCGGAGGCGACCGCGTACGCGGCCTGGCGCAACGCGTCGGATCCGGTCGCGCACATGTTCTCCACGCGGGTGACCGGCTTGCCCTGCAACTGCAGCGGTTTGGCCAGCGTCAGCCCGGACATCCCGGATTGCGCGGTGCCCAGCCAGTAGGCGTCGACCTGCTCCTTGTCCACGCCGGCGTTCGCGAACGCCTCGGTGGTGGCCTCGATCAGCAGGTCGTCGGTGCCCCGGTCCCAGTGTTCGACGAAGGGGGTGCAGCCCATCCCGATGATGGCGACGCGGTCCTTGATGCCGTGCGATCCCATGCCTATGCCTCCTCGGCGGCTCGGGCGGTCCGCACGGGGCGGGCCTTCCAGAAGTAGTTGTGGATGCCGTCGGCGGTGCCCAGCCGGCGGAAGGTCGGCTCGACCCGGTCGCCGATGGCCACCTCGGTCGCGTCCATGTCGGTCAGCTCGATCGGCAGCCGGCCGCCGTTGTCGAAGTCCACGACCGCGAACACCACCGGCGGGCTGGGCGAGTAGGCCATCCGGTCCACGGTGAACGTCTTGACCGTGCCGAGCACGTCGGCGGTGGGCACCGGCTCCATGTCGTCCACGTTGCCACCGGTCATCGACACGCGCTGCGGCGGCAGGTGCACCGCGCCGCTCTCGCGATCGCGCGAGCCGACGAAGCCGTACTTCCACTCCACCGAGCGCACCGCGGCCGAGGACGAGGTACGCGCGGGCTCGGGGCGACGCGGCGGCTCGACCGGGAGCAGCCCGCGCCAGGCGAGGTACTTCCCGTACGGCAGCGGCGCGCCGCCGGCGATCTGCTCGGCGACCGTGCGGGTGGGCCGGTAGGCGGCGAGAGCGTCGGTGGTGCGGAAGAGGAACACCTCGGCGCCGTCGGAGAGCACGACCAGGGCGAGCACCCGGCCCGGCTCGGCGTTGTCCAGCGTCGCGCTCAGCAACAGACCCGGGTGCGCCGCGCCGGTGTTGCCGACGCTGCCGGCGAGGTCGTCGCCCAGGACTCCCTCGCGGACCCCGAGCCGGCGGCCCAGCCCGGCGACCGCGCGGCCGTGCAGGCCGGCGATCACCGCGTGGTCGACCTGGTCGGCGGTCAGACCGGTGGCCTTGAGCGCGTCGGTCCACGCCTGCCGACCGGCGGCGAGGTAGTTGTTCTCGCCGAACTTCTCCTCCCACAACTTCGAACGCACCTCGCCGGGGGTGCGCCAGCGGTCGACGAACTCGGCCGTGGCGGACGCGCCGCCGAGGTACTCGGCGAGCACCGGGCCCTCGGCCGGACCGCCGACCAGCAGCGCGGCGGCGCCGTCGCCGCCGGCCGCCTCGTCGCCGCTGCCGGGCAGGCCGACCCGGATGTCCGCGCCGACCACGAGCGCGGCGCCGGCGCCGTCCAGGGCGAGCCGGAGCAGGCCCGCCGCGGAACGCACCGAGCCGGTGGCGTCCATCGCGGGCACCGAGCCGTCCAGGCGCAACGCGGCGTGCATCGCGGTCGCGTTGGTGCGGTCCGCGTACGCGGGCGCCACCGTCGCGAACAGCAGCGCGCGCGGGCGGACCCCGGGCGTCGCGCGCAGCGTGTTGCGGGCCGCCTCGACGCCCAGGGTGGTGGTGTCCTCGTCGAACGAGGCGACCGTGCGGGTGCCCTTGCCGCCGCCGGTACCGGCGACGGCGGCGATGGTCTTGCGGTCCAGGCGCCGGTAGGGGAGATAGGCCCCGTATCCGAGGATGCCGCGTCCCGTCGAAACTGCGGTTCCGTCAGTCGTCATTTCTCCGCTTCCGCCTCGTTCCACTTGGGTTCGTCCGGGTTCGTCGCGTTCGTGCGTTGCCGTCGGCCGCTCGGGCCGCCGTGCGGGTGGATTCGGGAGCGCGGCTACGGGGTCTCCAACCCGATCGCGCCGTCGGCCGCGAGGCGGTCGATCTCCGCGCGGGACAGGCCCAGTTCGGCCTCCAACACCTCGGCGGTGTGTTCGCCGACCCAGGGCACCCGGGTCTCCGGGCCCTCGGCGACGCGGGAGAGCTTGACCGGGTTGCCCGGCGACAGGACCGGTGCCGGGTCGCCGTCGGTGCGCTCCATCTCGACGATCATGTTGCGATTGCGCACGTGCTCGTCCTCGATCACGTCGCCGGGGTTGTACACGGGGCCGGACGCGACGCCCACCCCGCTGAGCGCCGCACACGCCTGCAGGCGGGACTTGTCCGCCGCCCATTCCTCGATGCCCGGCCGCAGGATGTCCTCGATGTGGTCGAACCACTCCTGGGGGCCGGCCAGGCGCGGGTCGCTCTTCCACTGCGGCCTGCCGACCAGGTCGGCGAGCGCCGCGAACATGTGCGGGCGGGCGCACTGGATCAGGAAGTAGCCGTCGAAGGCCCGGAACGAGTGGTTGATCAGCGGTGCCAGGCCGGGGTCCTTCAGGCCCATCGACCAGTAGCTGATGCCCGCGTCGTTCAGCGCGACCATGGCGTCGAACATGGAGATGTCCACGTACTGGCCGACGCCGGTCGCGTCCCGGTGGCGCAGCGCGGCGAGCACGCCGATCACCGCGAACAGGGCCGAGCCCGAGTCGCCCAGCGCGCCCAGCGGGGACACCACGGGCGCGGTGTTCGGGTCGCGCTTGAAGTCGTACAGACCGGCCATGCCCTCGGCGACCGGGGCGTACGCGGGCCAGGACGCGTACGGCGACTCGGTGGTGTTGCCGAAGCCGGACACCGAGAGGTAGATCGCACGCGGGTTGACGGCGGCGATGTCCGCGAAGCCCAGGCCGAGCCGGCCGGCCGTACCCGGCTTGAAGTTCTCGCAGACGATGTCCGCCTTCTCGGCCAGGCGCAGCACGATCTCGCGGCCCTCGGGGTGCTTGAGGTCGACCGTGACGCTGCGCTTGCCGAGGTTGTTGCGCAGGAAGGTGACGCCGACGCGGCGGCCGAGCGGGTCGGTCATCATCGGCAGCGCGGCGCGCCCGGATTCACCGACCACGGGCGACTCGATCTTGATGACCTCCGCGCCCAGGCGGGCGAGCATCTGCGTCGCGTAGGGGAGCGCCTGCATCTGTTCGATGGCCAGGACCCGGATCCCGTCGAGCGGCTTTCCGAAGCGTTGCAGGTCGGCGCCTGCCACCTCTCCCACGCGCATGGTCACTCACTCCCTGTTGTGCGGTCGTACGTGTGCCGCGCGGTCGACCGGCCGGCCGAACCTGCTGCAGCCGTGATGCCCGGGACCCGGCGAAGCGCCTGCCGGGCGCCTCGTACGAGTGCCCAATAGTCGCGAGACAGGCACCTCGTCACCATAGCTGACGGGCAGTCAGATGAGCATGGGTCGAGTCCCGTGCCGCTCGTCACGCGCCCGGATCCGGGGGGCGCGCGGCGTTTCCGGTGGAGGTGCGCGAGGGGCGGAGGCGCTATTGTTGGTTGAGCCATGCAGTTAATGCGTGGCGAGCGACAAGGGGGCGGTCATCGACACCGCGACGACACCGTGTGACGAGCCGACAGCCGGCCGCGCACCGGACGAACTCGGACGCGAACTCGCGCGTCTCATGCGGCTCACGGCCGCCGCCAAGGGGCGCAGTCGCGCAGAGAGCGGCCCCGTGCCGGACGGGGGAGACCGGCTGCTCCTGGCCTACCTCGTGATGGAAGGGCCGCGCCGCGTCACCGATCTGGCCGTGATGACCTTCCTGGACGTGTCCACGGTCAGCCGACAGATCGCCTCGCTGGTCCAGCGCGGCCTCGTCGAGCGCCGCCCCGACCCCAGCGACGGTCGCGGCACCCTGCTCGCGGCAACCGAGGCCGGGGCCCAGGCGTTCGAGATCTACCGCGCCCGCCGCCAGGCCGAACTGGACCGGGTCACCCGCGACTGGTCCGCCGACGAACGCGAAACGCTCGTCCACCTCCTCGGTCGCTTCAACGACGACCTCGAACGAGACCAGGCACCCACGCGCGACGCCGCGCCCGGTGCACCGGAAGGCCGTACCGCATGACCGACACGAAACCGCAGGCCGCACCCGACCAGGCGGCGAGCGAAAGCGGCCTGAGCCACCGCCAGATCATGACGATCCTGTACGGCCTGATGGCCGGCATGTTCCTGGCCGCGCTCGACCAGACGATCGTCTCGACCGCGATCCGCACCATCTCCGACGACCTGCACGGCCTCAGCCGGCAGGCGTGGGCCACCACCGCCTACCTGATCACCTCGACGATCGCCACGCCGCTGTACGGCAAGCTGTCCGACCTGTACGGCCGGCGCCCGTTCTACCTCGCCGCCATCACGATCTTCGTGGTCGGCTCCGCCGCGTGCACGTTCTCCACGTCGATGTACGAACTCGCCGGCTTCCGCGCCCTCCAGGGTCTGGGCGCGGGCGGTCTGCTGTCGCTCGCGTTCGCGATCATCGGCGACATCGTGCCGCCTCGCGAACGCGCCCGCTACCAGGGCTACTTCCTCGCCGTGTTCGGCACCTCCAGCGTGCTCGGCCCGCTCGTCGGCGGCTTCTTCGCCGGCCAGGGCGAGATCCTGGGCATCGCGGGTTGGCGCTGGGTGTTCCTGGTCAACGTGCCGGTCGGCGTGGTGGCCCTGCTCGTGGTCGGCAAGGTGCTGCACATCCCGCACACCCGCCGCCCGCACCGGATCGACTGGTTCGGCGCGGCCACCCTGACCCTGGGCGTCGTACCGCTGCTGATCGTCGCCGAACAGGGCCGCGAGTGGGGGTGGGGCTCGGGCGCCTCGATCGCCTGCTACCTGATCGGCTCGATCGGCGTGCTCACCTGGATCCTGGTCGAGCACCGGATGGGCGAGGACGCGCTGATCCCGATGCGCCTGTTCGCCGACCGCATCTTCAGCCTCGCGTCGCTGATCGGCCTGATCTTCGGGATGGCCATGTTCGGCGGGTTCCTGCTGATCCCGCAGTACTTCCAGATCGTCAAGGGCGCCGGCCCGACCGAGGCCGGCCTGCTGATGATCCCGGTCATGGTCGGCATGATGGGCTCCTCGATCCTGTCCGGCCAGATCACCTCCAAGACCGGCCGGTACAAGATCTTCCCGATCCTGGGCACCGGCATCGCCACGATCGCGATGGGCCTGTTCGCGTTCTTCGTCGACGCCGAGACCTCGCTCGTGACCACGAGCCTGTTCATGGTCCTGCTCGGCGTCGGCCTCGGCCAGTGCATGCAGACGCTGATCCTGGTCGTACAAAACGCGGTTCCGCCGAAGGACATGGGCGTGGCCACCTCCGCCGCGACCTTCTTCCGGCAGATGGGCGCCACCGCCGGCACCGCGGTGTTCCTGTCCGTGCTCTTCAGCAACGTCTCCGGGGAGATCGCCAAGGCGTTCACCCGGGACGTGCGCACCCCCGCGTTCCAGTCCGCGCTGGCCGATCCCGCCGTGCTCGCCGATCCCGCCAACGGGCCGGTGATCGATCTGGTCCGGAACCCGAACCCGGGCGGCGCGCAGGGCTCCGGCGTGCTCAGCGACTCCTCCTTCATCCAGCACCTGGACCCGCGCCTGGCCGCACCCTTCAAGGAGGGCTTCTCCGAGGCGATGCAGTTGGTCTTCCTGATCGCCGCGTGCGTGATGGCGGTGGCGTTCGTACTGGTCTTCTTCATCAAGGAGGTACCGCTGCGCACCATGTCCGGCCTCCAGGCCAAGGCCGCCGCCGAGGCGGCGGAACTGGCCGACGCACAGGCGGCCACCGCCGCCTCGGAGCAGGCCGAACCGTCGCAGCAGCCCGCCACCGCCGGCCCGGTATCCGCCGCGCCCCCATCGTCGGAACAGGACGCCCGACGTGCCGTCGGCCGCCGCCGGCCCGAACGAGACTGACCGCGCCCGACCCCGGTCGCACCGGCCGGACGGGGCCACCGCCCCCGCCGGCCGGCCCCGACACCCCCCCCCCCAGCCCAGCGCCGCCCACCCGATCAGACCCCGGGCGCCCCCCCCCCCACGACCCCCCCCCCCCCCCCCCCCACCCGCCCCCGCCCCCGACCCCCCCTCCCCGCCCCCCCCCCCGCCCCCCCCCGCCCCGCGGGCCCCCCCGCCCCGCCCCCCCGGCCCGAACACCCGCACCACGAGCCGAGCGCCGCACACCGGATCAGACCCGGTGCGCCCCACGCCGCACGACCACCCGCCACGCCCACACCGCCGCGCCCAGGTTCACCGCGGCCAGCGCCACGAACGTCACCACGGCCGCGTGCGCCGACGCGGCGGCACCCGGACCGGTCGCGGACAAGAACGCGGTCCCGTACGTGGCCACCCCCAACACCGCGCCGACCTGCATCAGCGTGACCAACACCCCGCTCGCGTCGCCCGCGTGCTCGGCCCGCACCCGACCCAGCGCGCCCGCCATCAGCGGCCCGATCACCGCGCCCTGGCCCAGACCCATCGCGGCCAAGCCGCACGCCAGCGCCACGCCGCCGTCGCGGCCGCCGTGCACCGAGGCGGCCATGCCGACGTACGACACGGACACCAGCGCGAAGCCCAGGTACGCCACGTGCGTCCGGATCCGCTCCGGCAACCGCCCCCACCCCAGCCCGGAAATCGCGAACCCGATCGCACACGGCACATAGGTCAGCCCGGCCCGCAGCGGACTGTCGCCGAGACCGGACTGAAGGTGCAGCGCCAGGGTGAACAGGAACCCGCTGTAACTCGCGATCCCGATCAGCAGCGCGATCCCGCCGGACAACAACCCGGGCGAACGCAACACCGCCCCCGGCACCAACGGCGAACCACCACGTGCCGCCACCGCCCGCTCGACCAGCGCGAACGCACCCATCCCGAGGACCCCCGCCGCGAGCACCAGCCAACCCCACACCGGCCAACCCTGCTCGTGCCCCATCACCAGCGGCACCACCAACGCGAGCATCGCCGGCGCCAACACCAGCACGCCCGGCACGTCCAACCGACCCCAACCCGTGCGCGTCCCAGGATCCGGCCCGTCCCCGCCCAACGCCCGCCACCCGACCACCAGCAACAACACGCCCAGCGGCACATTGACCAGGAACACCGGCCGCCACCCGGTGCCCAGCAGATCCGCGCTCACCAGCACCCCGCCCAGGATCTGCCCGACGACCGCACCACCCGCGATCGCCGTCTGGTAGAGGCCCATCGCCGCGGTCCGCCGCCGCCCCTCGAACCGGCGCTGGATCAACGTCAACACCTGCGGCACCAACAACGCGGCACCGGCGCCCTGAAGACCCCGGAACACCACCAACTCACCCGTGGACCCGGCCAGTCCACACGCCAGCGAGGCCAGCGTGAACAACCCGAGCCCACCCAGGTACGTCCGGCCGTACCCGAAGATCGAGCCCAATCGCGAACCGGTGATCAACAACATCGCGTAGGCGATCGTGTACCCCGCGATGATCCACTGCAGGCCGGCCCCCGACGCATGCAGGTCCGAACGCATCACCGGCGCCGCGACGTTGACGATCGACGCGTCCAACACCGCCATGAACTGGCCGGCCACCAGCACCACCAGCAGCACCGTGCTCGCGGCCCCGCGCCGGGCCGCCCCCCGTTCCCGCTCCGTCTCCTCGCCCGCGCCCCCGAGAACGGTGGTCACCCGCTCCACGTCCCCCTCGCGCCGGGCGTCGCTGCCCGACATCAGATCCGTATCGTTCATGGAGACGACTGTGATCGGCCCCGGGTACCCGGACCAGTAGCCTGGTTATCCGGGTATAACCAGGCACCTGGCAATCGCCTGCACCGGGACACAGGATGGACCGATGACCGGCAGCCCACGCACCGACGCCGTTCCCGAACAGCACGACCGCCACCGGGCCGACCTCGACCCGAGCGACACCCACCGAGCGGACCCGCCCGCCCTCAAGCGCGCCGTGCCGCAATACGTGGGCCCCACCCGCGCCGCCTCGCGGGCCGAACTCGGCGCGTTCCTGCGCAGCCGCCGGGAGCGCATCACCCCGGACCAGGTCGGCCTCCCGGTCGGCCGCCGCCGGCGCACCCCGGGCCTGCGCCGCGAAGAGGTCGCCCAACTCTCCGGCGTGGGCGTCACCTGGTACACCTGGCTCGAACAGGGCCGCCCGATCAACGTCAGCGCGCAGGTGATCGGCGGCATCGCCCGCACGCTGCGCCTGGACGGCGTCGAGCTGGAGCACGTCAAGCGGTTGGCCTGCGTACCGAGCACGGCGACGCTGCGCAGCGAGAACGCGGTGGACGTCGACACCCAAACCCTGCTCGACGACTTCGCCACGCTGCCCGCGGTCGTGATGAACGGGCGCTACGACGTGCTGGCCTACAACGACCTGTACGCCAAGGTCTTCCCGGCCCTGGTCGCCGCTCCCCGAGCCCGGCGCAACCTGATCTGGGAGCTGTTCACCCGACCCGCGTGCTGCAACCCGTTCCACGAGTGGCGCCAGGAGTGCCAGGGCCTGGTCGGCGTGCTGCGCGGCACCTACGCCCGCAACATCGGCGATCCGGTCTGGGTCGCGTTCATCGACGAACTGGTCGAGGCCAGCCCCGAGTTCGCCAAGGCATGGGCGGCCCACCCGATTTCGCTCACCCGCACCCGGGTCAAGTACTTCCGCCACCTGGACGTCGGCGTGCTGCACGTGCGCGCCATCCCGACCGATCTGACCGCCGCCCCCGGCCAGCGCCTCAGCGTCTACATACCGCAGAGCGAGGAGACCCGCGCCCGCCTGGCCCGGCTCACCGCACCGGACTTCGTCCCCGGCACGCCCCACGCGCACCCGGGACCGTGAGTGGGCGAACGCACCCGGAGAAACGCCGAAGGGGCGGGGGGTGGGGTCGGTGCGCCCGGCCGTGGCTAACACTGGTGGGCGGTACTGGGTTTGTAACAGTGTACCAGGCGCTTATAAACAAAATAGGGTGGCGACGACAACAGCAGTGTAGTT
>NZ_JBHZAV010000024.1:0-58137 GCF_042754445.1 Embleya sp. NPDC059213 | reverse complement strand
CCCGAAGGGCCGCGGTCTCGAGCCTACCCGCCGCCCCTTCGATACCTCTGGTGCGCGATACTGGGATTGAACCAGTGACCTCTTCCGTGTCAGGGAAGCGCTCTCCCGCTGAGCTAATCGCGCGGGCGCCGTGCGTGAACCGTGTGGTGCACGTACTGCGTGTTTCGGTGGTGCGACGTGCGCGATACTGGGATTGAACCAGTGACCTCTTCCGTGTCAGGGAAGCGCTCTCCCGCTGAGCTAATCGCGCGGGAAGTTCACCTTCGGCACGGAGCCTCGGGGTCTCTTGGAGGTGGAGACGGGATTTGAACCCGTGTAGACGGCTTTGCAGGCCGTTGCCTCGCCTCTCGGCCACTCCACCAAGTGAAGGAACCATAGTGGGTACCCACTACTTTCCTCTACTTCTTCCGAGCGGACGACGAGATTCGAACTCGCGACCCTCACCTTGGCAAGGTGATGCTCTACCAACTGAGCCACGTCCGCCTGTCGACCCGAGCTGCGTTTCCGCGTCCCGGCGACGTTGAGAACTTTAGCGGATCCGAGGGCCATCACAAAAACCGATTCCCCGCAGACCCCGCCGGGCGACCCGCGCAACCTGCGAAAACGACCGAGGCCGGCTCGAACCACCAGGGTTCGAACCGGCCTTCGGCGTGGTTCGCCGGGCCGCGCCGAGGGACCTCGGCACGCCCCTCGACCGGGGCTCGCCGCCGTCTCCGCGGGCCCGGACGGGTCTTCGGCTCAGCTTCGGCGCTCGCCCGAGGGGGCGGGTTCGGCGGCCGGGGCGGTCGGAGTGTGGGCCGGGTCCGGGGCGGCCTCGGCGTCGTCGGCGTCCTCGGCCTCCTTGGCGGGCGACGCCGGCTGGGCCGGGGCCTGGGCCGGGACCTGGGGGAGTTCGGCCTCCACTCGGGATTCGGCCGGAGTTCGGACTTCGTTCTCGACCGCGTCCTGGCCTTCGCCGGGCTCGGCGTGCCCGCTTTCCTCCTCGACCGCAGGCTCGGCGGCCGGCTCGGCAGGGGACGGGGTGGCGGCCTCGGCAGCGGGCTCGGCGGACTCCGCGACCTCGGCAGGCTTGGCCAGGGACACCGATTCGTGCGCTTCGGCCCGTACGGGCGCGGCATCCGCCGTGACGACACCGGCGGTCGGCGCGGCGGTGGGCCGCGGCGGCGGAACCCTCCCGGGCTGCGGGGCCGGCGTCCCGTCGACCGGCAGCACGGTGGTCGCATCGGCAACCACCGGAGCCTCATGATCGGCCGGAGCCGGAGCCGGAGCCGGAGCCGGAGCCGGAGCCGGTGCCGGAGCGGCAGCCGGTGCCGGAGCGGCAGCCGGAGTCGGAGCCACAGCCCCGTCGGCACCCGCCGCGCCCGAGTCCACCGCGGTCGGCGCCTGCGGCACCGGCGGAGCCCCCGGCGTGCCCGGAGCCTGCGGCACCGGCGGCGCGAAGTACTGCGCGGTCGGGGCCTGCGCCGGATAGGCCGCCCACGGCGCCGGCGCGCCACCGGGGAAGCCGACCGGCATCCCGGGCATCCCCGGCATCCCGCCCGCAACCCCGGCGGGCACCAGCCCCGAGGCGAAGGCCAGCGCCTCGCGCTCGTGCTGGAACGCGGTGATCCTGCGGACCACCAGGATCGCCGCGACCGCCGCCAGGATCAGCACCAGGTCCGCGACCCCGGACAGCACGTCGATGGTCCGCAGCCGGTCGGCGTCGGACAGCACGATGTCCTCGTCGAGCGGGTAGGACAGCCGGCTCGCGAAGAACAACACACCCGAGGCCACCAGCAGCACCCACCAGGCCCACAACAGCGGCAACCGGCCGGGGGTACGCCCGCCGCGCTCGGCGGTGCGCGGATCGCTCGCGCGCCACACGTCGTGCAGGATCAGCTTGGGAAACCACAGGCTGACCACCGGCACCAGCCAGCCGCCGATCGCCCACCCGGTGGACAGATGTTGCTTCGAGGGGCCGAACAGGTCCACGTTGGCGCGCGCCCGGTACATCCAGACGATGAACAGCACGGCCGTCGCGATCATCGACAGGACCAGGAACACCGTCGCCGCCGCCACGAGCGAATCCGAGTCCTCGGCCTTGGTGCGCAGCGCGTCCGTCATGCCGAGCTCACCGGCGTCGGCGATCTGCCGCAGCACGTCCGCACGGTGGAAGAACGCCGCCGCGCACAGCGCCGCGAACACCGCGGACAGCGGCAGCAGGACGTACAACGTCACGGCGAGCCCACGCAGTGCCCGAAACGGCTGCGGCAGCCAACCCGGGTACGGCGAGGCCGGATACGCCCCGGGCATGCCGTACGGGGCCTGCGGGGCGAACTGCGCCGGTGCGTGCGGGGCGAACTGTCCCGGCGCGTGCGGATAGGCACCCGGGTACGCGCCGGTCGGCGCGGGCGCCGGTGCGGGCGCGGCGTACGGATCCGACGCCGCGGGAGTGGCGGGAGGCGCGGCGGGCCCGGCGACCACGGGGGTCGACCCGGTGCCGGCCTGCTGCGGTGCGGCGGCGGCCGGGACGGCGCCGCAGTACGAACAGCGGTCGGCCCGCGTAGACCAGGTGTCGCAGGCGGAACAGTGCACGGATGAACGTCCTTCGATCGCGTGGTGCTGTGGAGACTTCGGGGGCCGGGGCGAACCGACCGGGGGAGTGCGGTCACCGGACTCGGGGCTGCCGGATCCCTACCCACCGTGCCGCATCATGCCGTGCCGGACCGGCACACGGGAACGCGGAATCGGCTCGGGGCGCTTCCGGGCGCGTCGGGTGCGTGGGAACAGGCGGACGAAGCCGCCGATGCCGGGCCGCTCGGGACGTCGGGACGCCCTTCTACAATGGACGATCTGATCCGCGCGCCGATCCGCCACAGGTGCCGCGGTCGCGACCCCGGAACGAACCAGTGAGTCAGCCACCTCCTCTCGCCCATCTCGGCGGGCGCTTGGCCACCGGCCTGCGTGACGTCACCCGTGACCCGGCCGCCCTGGACTCGCACGGGTTCTGGGCCGTCGTCGCCGACTTCGAAGGCGACCTGTTGTGCGCACGCTTCGACCAGGTGCGCCCGGCCCCGCTGCCCGCCGCGCCGTGGACCGGACCGCCCACCCACGCCTGGACCGACTCGCTCGGCGCCGACGCCTACCGCGCCGGGGTGCGCCGGATCCGCGAACACATCGCCGCCGGCGACGTGTACCAGGTCAACCTGTGCCGCCTGCTCAGCGCACCGCTGCCCGAGGACGCCGACATCCTCGGCCTGGCCGGCCGCCTCGCCCACGGCAACCCCGCCCCGTACGCGGGGGTGATCCGGCTGCCCGCGCACGACGTCCACGTCGCGTGCGCGTCGCCCGAGCTCTACCTGCAGCGCGCCGGCGACCGGGTCTGGTCCGGCCCGATCAAGGGCACCGGCCGCACCGAGGCCGACCTGCTGCCCAAGGACCACGCCGAGAACGTGATGATCGTGGACCTGGTCCGCAACGACCTCGGTCGGGCGAGCGCGATCGGCTCGGTCACCGTGCCCGACCTGTGCGTGGTCGAGAAGCACCCCGGGCTGGTCCACCTGGTCTCCACCGTCGCCGGCACCCTGGCGCCGGGCGTGGGCTGGCCCGAACTGTTCGCCGCGACCTTCCCGCCCGGCTCGGTCAGCGGAGCGCCCAAGAGCAGCGCGCTGCGGATCATCGACGAACTCGAACCCGTCCCGCGCGGCCCGTACTGCGGTGCGATCGGCTGGGTCGACGCGGACCGCCGCGAGGGCTCGCTCGCGGTGGGCATACGCAGCTTCTTCATCCGCGACGGCAGGCTGTGCTTCGGCACCGGCGCGGGCATCACCTACGACTCCGACCCGCAGCGCGAGTGGGAGGAGACCGAACTCAAGGCCCACCGTCTGCTCGCGGTGGCGGGGCGGGACTATGCGTCGGGACCCGGACCCGAGCATGTCGGGCAGGACGCGCAGCACTCGGTTGTCCCGGAGATCCCGGACAACGCATCGCATGCCTCGGAGGGCGCATGAGCAGAATCTGGCTGAACGATCGCCTCGTCGACGACGAGCAAGCGGTGATTCGGGTGGACGACCACGGTCTGACCGTCGGCGACGGCGTCTTCGAGACGATGCGGGCGGCCGACGGGCGGGCTTTCGCCACGACCCGACACCTGGATCGGTTGGCCCGTTCCGCGCGTGGTCTCGGGCTTCCCGCCCCCGACCTCGACGCGATCCGCCACGCGTGCGCCGAGGTGCTGGCGGCCAACCCGCTGCCCGGCGTCGGCCGACTGCGAATCACCTACACGGGCGGTCGCTCGCCGCTGGGCTCCGAGCGCGGCAACGCCGCGCCGACGCTGGTGGTGGCCCTCGGCGCGGCCAAGCCCCGAAGCGAGAGCACGGCCGTGGTCACCGTCCCGTGGACCCGGAACCAGCACGCGCCGACCACCGGGCTCAAGACCACGAGCTACGCCGACAATGTGGTGATGCTCGGCTATGCCGCCGAACGCGGCGCGAGCGAGGCGCTGTTCGCGAACACGGCCGGCAATCTGTGCGAGGGCACCGGCTCGAACGTGTTCGCCGTACTCGACGGCCGGTTGCTCACCCCGCCGCTGTCGGCCGGCTGCCTGGCCGGGATCACCCGCGCGCTGGTGCTGGAATGGGTCGGCGCCGAGGAGGTCGACCTGCCCCTGGCCGCGCTCGCCGAAGCCGAGGAGCTGTTCCTGACCTCGTCGCTGCGTGACATCCAGGCCGTGCATCGGATCGACGGGCACACTCCGACCGCCCCCGGCCCGCTCACCCGCAAGGCCAAGGAGATCTTCGCGGCGCGCTCCGCCGAGGACATCGACCCGTGATCCCGACGTACCGGCGGTCCCGGCGCGCCGACGCCGCGGGGACCTCGTTCGCGGCGGCTTGATCACGCGTGGCCCGGGCCCGATTGGCCGGGGCCACGCGCGGGCAGCACTGCCGGTAACGGGGCATTGCGCCCGGGAAGGCGGGGGCCACCCGATGACCACCACTGTGCGACCGGCCGGACCGGGCCGGGACGGCGTGTACTCGATCTGCGCCAACGGCCGATCCGTCGGCGGCGTGCATCTGACTCCGCTGGGCCCGTGGGGTCCCGGCATCGGCTGGATCCTGCACATCCAGGTGTTGCCGTCGCGCCGCCGCCGCGGCCATGCCTGCGTGGCGATGCTCGCCGCCGAGGAGATCATGCGCGGCCTGCGCTGCACCCGGATGGCGGCGGCCGTCCCCGAGGGCAACCGGGCGGCGACCGGCCTCGTCCGGGCCCTGGGGTACACCTCCGACAGCAGCCGCCTCGCGGCCCCCGTGCGCACCACCGGCATGCCGCCCGGCGTACGAATGATGGACGCCGACGAACGCGACGCGTGGTGCGTGGGGGAACTGCACCGGTACGCGGCGGATCTGCGTGCGGCGGGCTGGGCCGACGCCGCCGCGGAGAGCCGGGCCCGGGCCCGGCTGCCCGACCGCACCGCGCCCGCGCCGTACACGCTGGGCGAGGGGGCGGTGGTGTGGGTCGTTGACGGCGTGATCCTGGCGCTGACCGCGCCGACCCCGGCGGACGCGGCGACCCTGCTCCGCGCGGCCGGCCACGTGACGGCGGCGCAGGGCCTGCACGAGGTGGCCATCGAACTCCTCGACGACACCCACGCGAAGGTCTGTACGGCGGCGGGATTCGCGCCGCGCACGCGTTATTGGGGGAAACCCATCCTGTGAGGGTCGGGTACATCCCTGATCCTGGGTGTACTCCACGGGGAGGAGATGCATCGGTCGGTGTCCTCCCCGAGTACTGATCCGACCGCCGATCGTGGCGTCCGGAGGCGGAGGAGACGACGATGGGGGTGGAGGAAGTACCAGGTCCGACAAGACCGACACCGATGCTTCGAACGTCCTGCAGGTTTCGAATGCTTCGTACGAGGAGGAGGCCGAGCGCATGTCCGGCGCAGATGTGGTGACCGGCGCCCTGTGCATGGCGCTGACGGGTCTCGGCCTGGTCATCGCGGTACAGAAGGCACGCCAACGACGTTTCCTGAACGCGACCCGGTGGATCGCCGCGGCGCTGTTCCCGATCGGGCTGTACCTGACCGGCCTGGCCACGCTGGGCCGCCGGGTGGGCAGTGCCGCCGCCGACTGGGCGACCGACCTGGCCTTCGGGATCAAGGCATGGGGCGGCGTGGCGATCCTCGCGTTCGCCGTGATGTTGCTGATGATCACCCGCATGATCGGCCGCAAGCACCCGGAGCCGACCGGTACGGCGACCTCGACCTCCGCGGATCTGTCCGCGCTGCTGGGCGGATCCGACGCGGGTGGCGAGCTGCCGCAGAGTCGGCAGCAACGGCAACCGAAGCAGCCGAAGCCGGCCCCGGCGCCCCGCTCCCGTCGCGCCGCGCGCGGTGCGGTGGACGACGAGTTCGCGGAGATCGAGGAACTGCTGCGCAAGCGCGGGATCTGAAGTCGGGGAATCCCGATTTGCGGATTACCGCCGGTTGCCGGTGGTTACCGAGAGGCGGCGTAAACACGCGCTGTGTACAACAGGGCACGCGGCGGGATGGTGAATGTGAACGCATTCCCATGCCGGAAAATGTGTTCGACTGTGCGCTTTCTTTGCGGCATGTGCGGATCGTGTACATATTCGGATCGACCGATCGCGCGGCGTGTTCGATTCACTCGTCCGGCGGTCGCGACGCGCACGGGGCGGGTGTGGCGCCCGGGGCCGAAAAGCACTCCGCCGCCCCCACCGTGTGGACGGTGGGTGCGGCGGAGTGCTGACGTACGTACCCGGCGCTGCGGACAGGGGCGTGCCCGCGGTTCCGGGAGCTCAGTTCTCGGCGAGAATCTGCGACAGTTCCCGGTCGAGATCGAAGAAGCGATGCTCGTTGCCGGGGGTGACGGCAGCGTTCGTACGCTTCAGGAACGACTCCAGCGCCCGCGCGGGCGCTTCGAGCAGGGCTTCACCCTCGGGCGAACTGAGGGCGATGCAGACGATGCTCTGTCCGTGGCTCCGGGAGGGCCACACACGAACGTCGCCGGTGCCGGAGGGCTGACGCAGCCCGTCGGCGAGAAGGTCGCGGGCGAAGACCCAGTCGACCGTCTCATCGGCACCCGTGTGGAAGGTCGCATGCACGGCGTACGGGTCCGACGAGTCGTATCGCAGCCCCGCAGGGACTGGCAATGAGGACTCGCTCGAGACGACGAGGCGCAGGTGCAGCTCACAGCTGACCGTGGTGTTCATAAGCGCCATGGCCTTTCGCTCAGTGTGCGCTCGGGGATTCGCACGTCGGCGTTCGCAACATCCCACCTGCGGACCTCTTGTAAACGTCTCTGCCCGATATACGGGCGTCTGGGTACTCCTTAAGAGCGATGCGGAGGTGTAACGTTCGCCCGCATGATTTCCGGAAGGGAACAGGCGTTCAGTTCATACCGTCATGCCCGGGCCGGGACCACACGGCACCGCCGGGCCCGCATGGAACCCTGTGCCCCCTTGTAGCGTTGTCAAGCAAGGCCGAGGCATGGTCGGCTCCGACCACAGGCCACACGGAGGTGCCCGGTGAACGACGGCCGGTACGACGAGAGAGGAAGACCAGGGATGGACACGGGGGCCGCGGACAACAGCGCGCACGCCACAAGAGAGCCCACCCTCGACCAGGGCGCCCCGAGCGGCCCGGCCGGCAAGCAGGCGAAACCATTCGGCTCCCGCGCACCCGCCTTCATCAAGCGCTCCAAGCCGTTGCACATGACCTGGCAGATCGGCGTCGCCGTGATCGGCTTCGCGATCATCGTCGGCGGCATCATCATGCTTCCGCTGCCCGGTCCCGGCTGGGCGGTCATCTTCCTCGGCCTGGCCGTCCTGGGCACCGAATTCGTCTGGGCCCAGCGCACCCTCCTGTGGACCAAGGACAAGGTCACCAAGGCCGCCAACCGCGCCCTCGACCCCAAGACCCGCCGGCGCAACATGATCATGCTCGCGATCGGCCTCATCCTGATCGGCGCCGCGGTGGCCCTGTACCTGTGGAAATACGGCCTGGCCCTCCCCTTCTGACCACCCCACCGCCCACACCCGGGGGTGCGCACAACCGCCCCCACACATGCGGTAATGTTCTCCCTGCGCCCGGGCGATTAGCTCAGCGGGAGAGCGCTTCGTTCACACCGAAGAGGTCACTGGTTCGATCCCAGTATCGCCCACCCAGGTCACAGCCCCGGATCATGAAAATGATCCGGGGCTTTGTCGTGCTGCCAGCAGCGAAGTACCGCAACGGGTGGTTCGGAAGACCCTTCGAGAAGGTCAGTCGAGCCACTCGCCCAGGCTCCGTAGAGCCTCGCGGGTCTGCTTGTCCGGGGCCTGGGCGTAGATCTCCATCGTGACCGCGATCTTCGTGTGGCGGAGGATCCGCATCACCACGCGCGGGTGGACGTCGAGCGCCACGAGCAGGGTGCCGCACGTGTCCCGCGTGTTGTGCACCGTGATGCGTCGGACCTTCGCCTTCTCGCACCGTGCGTCGAAGCTTCGGTTGAAGTTCCTCGGCTCGTACGGCGTGCCGTGGCGCGTGGAGAAGACGAAGTTCCGGTCCTCCCACACCTCGCCTGCGGCGGCCTGGTCTTCGTCCTGTTGCTTCCGCCGGATACGTAGAGCCGTCGCGCAGATGTCCGGGAGCGGGAGCGGCACTTCGGACGCCTCGGTCTTGGCCGTATCGGTGTGGAGAAGCTGTCGCCCGACACGCTGAAGCTGCCGTTGAACGTCCAGTTCCCCGACGTCCAGGTCGACCACGTCCCACGTCAGGCCCAACACCTCGCCCTTACGCATGCCCAATACGAGGATGAGCACGTAGGCGGCGAACAGCGGGTCCTTGTCGTCACGCGCAGACTCCAGGAACCGCTTCGCCTCCTCGGCCGTCCACGGCTTGGCCTTGCGCTTGCTGCGCTTGGCGCCGCTCACCCGGGTGAGCGCGGCCACGTTCTTGGACAAGACCTCCTCGCGAACCGCGTTGCCGAGTGCCGACCGCAACACGTCCCTGATGTCTCGGATCGAGCGAGCGGAGAGGGTTTGTTCGCAGCAGCGGGCCTTGCCGAGTGCACAGCACCGTTGCTTTTCCGGCGGCCGGGCGGCGTCCTTGCCCTGCTCGCAGCACTGGCACAACTCCGCGAGGCGATTCACCCAGGTCTGGACGTCCCGAACCGTGAGCTTGTGGCGGGCCTTGGCGCCCAGGTGAGGGGCGATGTGGATGCGGACATGGGATTCGTAGGTGGCGGCGGCCGTGGGCCGCAGGTGCGGCTCCACGACCTCCTTGAGCCAGTACGCGAGGTACTGGCCCAGGGTGGGGGATGTCGTGGCGACGGGGCCGGCCTTGGCAGCGGCGTGCAGCGCGAGCCACTTCTCGTGCGTTGCCTCGCGGGTCTTGCCGTAGGCGTACTTGCGGTCGCGAGTGCCGTCGGGCTTGGTGACCCAGACGTAGGCGGCGTAGCCGTTCCGGTAGGGGTAGATGGAGCCTTCGCCGTTGTGGCGCTTTGCGGTCACTTGTCGGCACCCTCGACTTCCGCGATGCGGGACTGCACGTACTCGTCCACCCAGCGCGCGATGATCTTCCGGTTGCGCCCGTCCTTCACGGACTTCAGGCGACCGGTGGCGATGAGGTTCTTGGTCTTGGACTTGCCGAAGCCGAGCATGAGGGCGACTTCGTCAACGCTGTACCACTTGGGTTCGATCACGGTTCGAACGGAAGACACGGTTCCTCCGAGACGAGAGAACGAGAGGGGCGGGAGCGGGAGGCCGCAAGGCCGTCCGCCCCCACCCCTGGAAGTCCGCTACATCCGCTACATCCGCTACAGCGCAGGTCAGAGCCCTGCTTTCTGTAGCGGACGCGCGTGATGTAGCGGCAACATCCGCTACACCCGCCCGGTTGGATGTGGGTGTAGCGGATGTGTAGCGGAGATGTAGCGGATGATTTCGGGTTATCCGCTACATCGTTTCCGCAGGTCAGACGGTGTTTTGAAGATCATGTAGCGGATGTAGCGGACTTTTCGGGGGGTGGGGGGCAGTACCGGGTCCACGCGTCGTGGAGGTCGGTGGCGTAGTAGCCCTTGACGACCGTGCCGGACGCGGTGCGGATGTTGCGGGCGACGATGGGCGTGTTGTCGGCGGTGACGTACTCGCGCAGCCATTTGGCGAGCGAACGGGATTCGAGGGGGCGGCCGTTGACGTCGCCCCAGGGGGCGTCGTCAACGGCGACGAGTTCGGCGATGATCGCGACGGTGGGGACGCGGTCGGCGCCGTTGAACACCACGTCACGCAGGTCGGTCAGCAGCCGAATCCCGAGGGAGCCCTTGTCGGTGGCCCGGGACGCCTCCACGAGTTCCGCGCAGGCGTCGCGGGCGCGCAGGGGCCAGTGGCCGCCGACGGCGTCGGCGATGGCAAGCAGCGGCTCCCACACGTCCGCCGGGCGGTCGGTCACCCCTTTGGGCAACTCGGGCCAGGCGCCCGCGATGCGTTCGCGGGCGCCGTTCGCCCACTTCGCGAGGCGGTCTCGCAGGGCGTTGCCCTGGGGGGTGTGCAGGCGGGCGCGGAAGGCTTCCACTCGTTCGTTCGGTGCGCGGCGGCGCATGCGGATGATGATCGAGCGGGTCAGGATCGTGTCCGGCAGGGAGCCGAGCCCGGCGACGGCGACCCCGCAGTACGAGGGGAATGCCACCACGGTCTGGTTCGATCCGTCCCCGACGCACCGGTAGGTGACGCCAGAGCGGCGGTGTCCGGCGTTGATCCAGCCGCGAAGTTCCTCGTTGTCCCCGGCTTTGGCGCCGAAGATGGTGTCGATCTCGTCGAACAGGATGGTGGGCGAACTCTCCCCGGCCGAGACGGCGCGGAAGAGCGCGGGCGCGGACGCGTTGACCGCGACCATCGGATTGGGCACCAGGGTCTCCACGATCTCCAGAGCCCGGCTCTTGCCGCTGCCCGGTTCGGGCGACAGGAACGCCATGCGCGGGGTGGAGTCGAAGCAGTCGAGCAGGTGCGCGTGCGCGTCCCACAGGGCCACGGCGACGTACGCCGCCTCGGAGGGGAACACGTTGAACCGGCGGTGGAACGCCTCGACTTCGTCCAGGAGAAGCGCGCCGTCCTCGGGCGCGTCGGCGGGGGTGGGGTCGGTGTTGAAGGAGCTGGTCATGCGGCCTCCCCGCTGTTGTGGGCGATCGACCAGTTCAGTGCGCTGGTGATCGCGGGGCGGCTTTCGTTCTCGGTGAGCCCGGCGCACGACGCCGCGGCCGTGAGGTCGTTCTCCACCCTGCGGCGGTCGAGGTCGCCGGAGGCGACGAAGCGCCCCAGGGCACGCGCCGCCCGAACCAATGCCGCGTTGCGTGTGCCCTCTTGAGTGCCAGCCACCAGGGCCACCTCGTTGCGCAGGGCCGCGCTCGCGTAGGCGCTCGCGCCGACCGGCGTGTGGGGCATCACCGGGATCCGGCGCCGAGCGGGCTCGGGTCGCAGCATGCCGAGCAGCCACGCGGGGAATTCGGCGGGCTCGCGGTCGGTGAGGACGCGGTAGAGCCGGTCGTCCACGACGCTTCCGGGGGCGACGACGTAGCCGCCGTGGGCGCGGGTGTCGACCTTCCAGCCGAGCCTTCCCGCGGTGTTACGCAGCCGAGCGCCGTCCGGCGCCCGGTGGTAGAGGTGCCGTCCGCCGGTGGGGGTGGCCACGGTGAACGTGTCGTCCGGGTAGGGCTGTTCGGCGTCGGCCGCCAGGAGCGCGAGCACGTCCGCACCGTCGGTCACACCGCGCTCGTTCCACGCCGGGGGCGGGTCGTCGTGGGCGTGTTTGGGCATGTCGAGGTCGATGACGACCAGTCCGGACGGGCCGGTGGCCAGTCCGATGTTGTAGGGGGCGTGGTCCCAGAAGCGGGCGATGCGGTCGGGGTCGGTGGTGGCGCGCTCCTCCCAACGCGCGATGGCCGGCCGCTTGGCGCCCCGGGCCAACGGGAAGACGTGCCAACCGCGTTCGGCCGCTGCGAGGGCGGCGGTCTTGAGGGGGTTGGGTCGGGTCATCGTGGTGTCCCTCCGGGTGGGCGAGGACGCGGGTTCGAAGATGTGTCGGGTGGTGGGGATGCCGGCCTGCTCGGCGGCGTTGGCGCAGTGGGTGGCGCCGGGTGAGGCGTCGCGGACGAACGCGAGACAGCGATCGGCGCCCAGCGCGACCATCGCGAGATTGCGAACGATCCCGGCCCGACGCCCCAGCGCAGGCCAATCCGCCGGGTGGGGCTCTTCGGTGACGCCCCGCCCGCGGTGGTCGCGGGCCCAGGCGGCGGCATGCGCGTCGGCACCGCGCGGGCACGCGCCGTGCACCACGACCAGCCCGGCGCGGGCTTGTTCGAGGAGGGCAGCGAGGGTGGTGCGCACGGGCGCCGGGTCGTCCCACGATCGGGACCCGGTCACCAGCACCCGCAACGGCCGTTCCACGCTCACGCCGCCTTCTCCTCTCCGGTCAGGGCGTGGGCGACGGCGGCGACGAGGTCCCGCGCCGACGGTGGGGTGACGGCGTTGCCGGCCATGCGGACGCGTTCGCGTTTGGTGCCGAGCAACACGTAGGTGTGGGGGAAGGCCATGGCGGCGGCGTATTCGCCCGGGGAGAGCATGCGGAACCGGCAGTCCTCGACCGCGGTGACGGCTCCGCCCTCAATCAGCGCCGCCCGATCCCGCGTGGTCACCGTCGGCACGGGCTGCGTGGTGGGGTGCGCGGTGCCGTTGCCGTAGTAGGTCATGAGCAGGTCGGGGGCGGTGACAACGCCGTGGTGGTTGCCGTTCGCGCACACCGTCGCCAACGGCGCCGACACGGCCCGGTGGTTCGAGCCGCCGCCCCGGAGTTCGACCATGTACGGCGGCACCGCGAGTCCTTCGGTCTCGCGGGTGGTGCGGGTGCGGGCCGGCTCGCTCACCGGGTACGCGCTGTCGTTCCAGGTGCCTCCGGCGGGCACGAGCAGCGGCCGGGCGTACGCGGCGAAGCCGTCCCGGATTCGGCGCATCGTCTTGTCCGCCAACGGCCGTGCCCGGTCGGCGAGTCGCTGGGCGGGCAGTGACCAGTCGATCGCGTCGGCGGCGGGCCGCACCTCCGGATGGACCTCGACGTGGCAGCGCGCGGTCGGGCAGCGCCACACGTACTGTGCCCGGTACCGGCCGCCGGGGCGGTCGTGACGTTTCCACGCCTGCACCGCCCGCACGTCGCGGTCGCACGAGTTGCACCGCGCGCTCGGCCGGGTCCACCGGTCCAGGTCCGGGCATGGGCTCGGCTTGTGGTGGGCGACGGCGTACCAGCGGTCGCGGGACTGCGGGGCGGCCGGCCCCAGCGCGGCGGCGAACATCGAGTTCATGAACACCTGGTGCACGCAGTACCCGAGGGCTTGGAGTGCGGTGCGCCACGCGCCGAACAGCTCCCAGTCCCGCACGTCGACCACGTTCTCGACCACGATCGCGCGGTAGCGGTGGTGTTCGGCGAAGCGGACGACGTCCCACATCGTCGCCCGCGACCGCGTGGCCGCCTCGTCGGGCAACGGGGCTTCGTCGTCGAACAGTGAGACCTGGGCTGGCTTGCGGCGGTTGCCCTTGGCGATGGAGTGGTTCGTGCACTCGGGCGACGCCCACAGGATGTCGGTGGCGGGGTAGCGGCGCGGGTCCACCTGCGAGATGTCCGCGCAGTCGTGGTCCGTGGTCGGGTGGTTGGTGTTGTGCGTCTCCACCGCCAACGTCCAGTGGTTCGCGGCCATCCGCACCGACACCCCGGGCACCTGAAGGGCACCGGTCGAGCTGCCCCCGGCGCCGCAGAACAGGTCCGTCATGGTCAACGTCACGACCACTCACCGCCCGCGTTCTCCGCCGGGGTGAGCGTGCGGGACGCCGGGGCGCAGGCGCGGCACCGGAGGCTCACGAACTCGCCGTCCCGGGCTCGGTACTCGACCCACCCGGTGCCCTTGCAGTCGGGGCACCCGGGCCGCGCGTCGCCGCGGTCGTGGGTGGTGGGGTCCAGGAGTGGGCGGCGGACGTCGCGGTGTTCGATCTCGATCCGCGCGCAGCCGTCGGCGAGAATGTCCGCGATGTGGCGGGCGATGCCGACGCTGCGGTGCCGGCCGCCCACGCACCCGCAGGCGATCGTGATCGGGTCGGGCACGGCGTGGGACAGGTCGTGCGCCGCGAGCGCGGTCACGGCGGCCAGGTTGCGCACGCCGGGGGTGTTCAGGACGTGCGCGTACACGTCCTCGTCAAGGCCGGTCCGGTGCCGCATTGTCGGGTTGCTGTGCGGGTTGCGGAAGCGGCGGCGCAGGTCGAGCGTGATCTCGGCCTCGGGGGCGGTGCCGTGGCCGTAGCCGAAGGACACGATGCGGATGGCCCGCTCGCGCCGGTGGTTTGTCATGCTGGTGGTCCCTTCCGGGTCTTCTTGGGGTCGGGTGGGGTCCGGGGCGACCGTCTTTCCGCCAAGTCGGGCGGTCGCCCCGGGGCATTCGATGGGTGAAGCGGCGCCGGGGATCAGGCCGCGAGCGCCGGTCGTTCGGCGGTCAGTGCCTGGGTCCAGGCGGTACGGGCCGCGTCCCGGCGGGGCCGTTCGTCCTCGTCGGGCAGGGATACGCGGACGGGCATGTGCAGGCCCACGAAGTCCTCGCCTCGGACGATGACGAGGGGCGTGCGCGGGCCGGTGGCCCACATCAGGAGCGGTTCCGCGCCCCAGCGCAGGTGGTGGCCCCAGCGGGCGAGCATCCGCGCGTTGAGAACGATCTGCGGTGCGTCCTGCGGCTTGGCCGCGAGTGCCTCGCGCACGAGCGGGCGCCACGAGGGGACGCCTTCGACGTCCTTGGTGTCCAGGGTCAGGGCATGGGTGCCGACGCGGGCCGTCAGGTGGCGTCCGTCGTGTTCGAGGTCGATGCGGCGCAAGCGGGCGATGCGTCCCAACGCGGTGATCGCCTTGACGTCGTCGAGGTCGAGGAACGTGGTCCAGGTGCCGATGCCGGGCGCGACGCGGCGGGTGACGGCGAGGGTGTAGCGGTCGGTGGCGACCAGGTAGAGGTGGTGGTCGTCGGCCTCCACCCTGATCCCACACAGCATGGGCAGGGTTTCGTCCTTGCCCATGTGCGGGGTGACGTCCTGGATCAGGTCGCGGAAGTCGGGGATCTCGGTCACGGGTTCCTCCCGAGCGGGTGTGGTGGTGCGCGGGCGGGCGACCTTCGGCCGTCCTCCACCACCCCGGGCGCGCGGTCCGGGGTCATGGGGAGCGGCCGGGTCAGGCCCTGATGCCGGTGGCGACGACCTTTCCGGGGACCGAGAGTGTGCGACCGACCCAGGTGTCCTCGCGCAGGTGGAGGGTGCCGGTGTAGTCCTCGCCGGTGTAGTGGTTGTCGCGCATCCAGCGAACGCACGCCTTGCGGGCCTCGGCGTCGGTGTCCGCGAGCAGGAACAGGTCGGCCTGTCCGCCGCCGTAGTGACGGACGAACAGGATGTAGGCGGTCTGGGACGGGCGCATGGGTTCCTCCACGGAGAGGTTCGATCGGGCCGGTCGCGTGCCTGCGACCGGCCCGTTGTCGCGTCGGGAAGCGGGTGGTGGGTGTCCGATCGCTGGGCCGTACCGCGCGAGTCGGGCTTGTGGCCGCGGGGATTGGTGGGTCAGAACGGCGGGCTGTCGTCCGTCGGGGTCTGCGGGTTGGCGGCGTCGAAGTCGCCCCAGGTGTCGGGGTTCGCCGGGGCGGCGCGGCGGGCGCCGGTGCGGGTGACGGTGGCGTCGGCCCACAGCAGCGACGGACCGACGTCGTCCAGGTCCAGGACCATGCGCTCGCGGGCTTCCTTGGTGTCCTTGTCGGTCCAGCGCTGGGTGGTGACGGTGCCGGACGCGATGACGCGGTCGCCCTTGCGCAGGGATTCGGCGGCGTGCTCGGCCAGGGATCGCCACGCGGTGCACGCCCAGAACGTGGTCTCGCCGTCGATCCACTTGTTCGTGGCCTTGTCGAACCTGCGCGGGGTGGCGGCGATGGACAGGCGGGCCACCGGCACGCCGGTCTGGGTAAACCGGATTTCGGGGTCGCGGGTGATGTTCCCGACGACGGTGATGGGGGTCGCGTTGCTCACGGCGGGTCTCCCGAGGTGGTGGGTGCGGATCGGCCGTTCGGCCGTCCTCCACGGCCCCGGGCGTGCGTGGTCCGGGGTCATGGGGAGCGGTCGGGGTCAGGCGAAGACGCCGCTGACGGCCTGGACTCCGGCGGTGACGGCCTGGTCTCCGGCCTGGGCCGCGGTGAGCGCGATGGAGGATCCGGCGAGCATCACCCCGGCGACGAACGCCACCAGGGCGATGCCGACGGTGCGGCGGCGGTGGGCCCACGCGCCGACGACGAGCGCGAGGATGACGCCGCTCCCGATGCTGACGGCGGTGCCGCCCGCGCCCGCCTTCGCGGGGGCTTCGGTGGCCGCCGCGAACGCGGTGGTGGGGGTGAGCGCGAGGACGGCGGCCGTGCCGAGGGCCGTGGCGATCCTGCGGATGCGGATGCGGATGCGGGTGTTGGTCGTGGTGCGCATGTCGGTGCCTCCCGAGGGCGGTTCCTGGTGGGCGGGTCGTGCGCCCACGGCCCGGGCCCGCACCCCCGGGGGGGGGGGCGGGCGGGCCCGGGGGGGGCCGCGGCCGGCCCGGTAGCCGGGGGGGGGGGGGGCGGGGGGCGCCCCCCCCACCCCACCCGATCCGATCGGCTCCGCCCGTTCGCGGGCACGAACTCCGGATTGACGCAGGAATAGGGGACCCCGATGCGCAAGGGGAAGAACGAACGCGACCGAGAACGTACGGCGGCGAGGGCTCGCGAGGCCATCGAGAGGTTTCGCGGGATCGCGGACGAATACGACTCGGACCTGCGGTTGGGATCGGATTTCGGCAAGGATCTCGAACTCCTGGCCGGATTCAACGATCTCCACTACACCGCGCTGTACGCCGTCGTCGGGGAAAAGCCCGAAGCGCTCTGGATCGCGGCGGCCAACCCGAGCGGGAGCAATGTCTTCGTCCCGATGCCCAGACCCTCCACCCTGGTGCTCGGCCTCCCTTCCTGCACCTTCCACGTCGTGCTCTACCTCAATGGGCACCACGAGCAATACGCGCAACACCTGCACCACCGCCTGGAGCCGTGGAGCCTGCAGCCACGCCGGTACACCGGACGCGTCAACCTGCTACCGCACAAGGAGAAGCGGGGCGAGGTCTGGTACTCCGGCGGTGGAAAGCAGCACCACAACGGATTGTTGCCCCGCGATCGCGACGGGCTCGAGGTGGGCGATCACGTCGAGTTCAGCCTGGCCTGGGACGACCGGCGAAGGTCG
Organism: Embleya sp. NPDC059213; assembly: GCF_042754445.1. Taxonomy (NCBI): domain Bacteria; kingdom Bacillati; phylum Actinomycetota; class Actinomycetes; order Kitasatosporales; family Streptomycetaceae; genus Embleya; species Embleya sp. NPDC059213. The sequence goes on along the minus strand of NZ_JBHZAV010000024.1, from coordinate 40,851 downwards.
CCGGTCGCGGTCCTGCTCACCCCGCCCGGACAACACGGTCACCGGCTCGGCGCCACTCCCATGCAGCGCGCGTTCCACGTGTCGGCGGCAACTGCCGCCTGAGAGAGAACGGATGTGTCGGCCGTGCCCGTCAGCGATCAGGGAATTCCCGTCGAAGTCATGCTCCGCCAAGCGAGTCTGCGCAAGCGACGCGGTGAACTGGTATCCCTTCAACTCCAGGCGCAACAACGCAACTGGGAACGCATCTTCGACACCATCGTCCGTGTCGACGGGCCGTTGGCGAAGGACATCGCCGAGATCACGGGTCTGGGTGGCAGCACGGTGACCGGGGTGTTGCAGCGGATGGAGGAGAAGAACCTGATCACCCGCACGCCCCTCGTCTCCGACGGGTCCAGGCGGGTCGGGCGGTCCGCCCCGGTCCGCGTCGTCGCGGGCAGGCACTACCTCGCCGGGGTGGAGATCCGCCGGGACGGCCTGACCGGTCTGATCGTCGACCTGCGCGGCGAGCCGGTCGGCGAACCGCGGGAACTCGCGCTGGCGCCGGTTCGCGGGCCGATGGACGTCGACGTCCTGGTCGACGGCGTGCGCGACCTCGTCGACGAACTGACCGCGAACCTGCGCGAACTGCGGGACGACGCGCAGGCACCACTGCTGGGCCTGGGTGTCGAACTGGGCGGCCACATCGACGGTCGCAGCGGCGAGGTGGTCCGTTCCCCCGACCTCCAGTGGGGGGAGCACTGGGCCATCCCGCGGGTGCCCCTGCGCCGACTGCTGCGGGCGGCGACCCGGCTGCACACCGTCGTCGACAACGACGCGAACGCCCTCGGCACGGCCCAGAGATGGTTCGGTGCCGCCCGCAACGACGACTCGTTCCTCACGGTGCTCGTCACCAGGGACGGGGTCGGCGCATCCGAATTCCGCGACGGCGAGCCCCATCGGGGGGCGACCGGCAAGGCCGGCGAACTCGGCCACATAGTCGCCGTCCCGGGTGGTGAGCCGTGTCGGTGCGGAAATCGGGGGTGCGTGGAGGCCATGGCCACGGCGTCGGCGATCGTGCAGGCCGCGGAGGCCGCGGACCTGGCCGAGGCCAGAGCACGCGCCGCCGACAACGACTCCCGCGCCCGCAGGGCCTTCGCCGAGGCCGGCACCGCCCTCGGGCGTGGACTGGCCTCGATGATCACCTGTTCCGACCCGGCGAAGATCATCTTCACCGGCGACGCCGTCACCGCGTCGGAGTCGGACGCACACCGGCTCGTGCTGTACAGCGACGATTATCACGAGGCGATGCTCCGCGCCGTCGACGAGTACACCGTGTTCTCCGGCCCACCGCCGGATGCCTTCCTGGTCATTCAGGACCGGGAACACTGGAACGGCCCCCGCGGCGCGGCAACCATGATCATCCGCGACGTCATCGTGGGCGCCGTGAACGTCGGGCCGAACCGGGCCTAGACCTGCCGGGATCCACCGGATCGGGCCCAAGCCCGGCTCGGGATTCCCCGGATCGGGCCCAAGCGCGGCCGGATCCCCCGGAGCGGTCCGGGTCCGGGCGCGAATGCGTCCCGACTCGAACCGTAGAACGCGCACGGCGTCGGGCGCCGCGTCGACACGCGGGTCCGGCCCGGCGCGTCCACCCCTTCCCGCACCACCCCAACATCACCGGTCGGAGCCTGCGCCCATGTCTGAACACACCCTTTCGGTTCCCGTGCAGAGCGCGGTACCGCCCACTCCCGGTCTCGCGATCGGCCTCGACATCGGCGGCACCAAGATCGCCGGCGGTGTCGTGACCCGGTCGGGGGAGATCCTGCGGCACCTGCGCATCCCCACACCCCCCGGGCGGGACGGGACGCCCCTGGCCCTGCTGGACCTCATCACCCGACTTCGGGCCGAGTACCCGGCGATCGAAGCGGTCGGGGTGGGCGCCGCGGGAATGGTCGAGTGGCCCGCCGGACTGCTGCGCTGGGCGCCGAACAACGACTACCAGGAACTCCCGTTGCGGGCCCTGCTGATCGAACGCACCGGCCTTCCGGTCGTCGTGGAGAACGACGCCAACGCCGCGGCGTGGGCCGAAGCGCGCCTCGGCCGCGGTGCCGGGCACGACAACGTGGTCGTCCTCACCGTGGGCACCGGCATCGGTGGCGGGCTGATTCTCGACGGGGCCCTCTATCGCGGACACACCGGCATCGGCTCCGAGGTCGGTCACATCATCGTCAACCCGGCAGGCGGCGACGTCTGCGGCTGTGGGGCGACCGGTTGCCTGGAGGCCCAGGCTTCGGGAACGGCACTCGGACGGATGGCCCGCGAAGCCGTCGCCGCCGACCCCGAGGGTGCGCTGGCGGGCTACGCCACCGGCCCCGACCGGGTGACCGGCGAGACGGTCTTCGCCGCCGCCGAACAGGGCGACCCCACGGCGCGGGCCCTGTTCGACCGGCTCGGCTTCTGGCTCGGCACCGGCATCGCCTCGCTCGTCAACATCTTCGACCCCGAGATCGTCGTCATCGGGGGAAGCCTGGGAGCCACGGGGGAGCACCTGTTCCGTCCCACCCGGGCCGGCTTCGAACGTTTCGTCGTCGCCCGGGAACACCGAAAGGTGCCCCCGATCGTGCCCGCCAGTCTCGGCACCGAGGCGGGCATCGTCGGCGCCGCCCTCCTTGCCCTGGACCAACTCCCCCTGGACCGGACCGACTTCGCGAACAGTGGGGCAACCATCGGCTGACCCCCGCCGCCGAACCCGGTGCGGCCGTGAGCGCGGGCGGGCGCGTGGCCCAGCTCCCGGGCCCGCGCGACGTCGCCGCCGCGCCAGGCGTCGGCCAGCGCCACGAACCGGTCGGTGGCCAGTTGTACGGGACCGGCACCAGCGCGGCGACGGCCGCGGGCCACCGCGCGAGCTCCGCGAGGGCACGCGCGGAGGCCCGGGTGTCGTTGTTGCCGGCGCCGCCGGGCGATGGGCAGGGGACTGCGGGTGGCCGCCGGGAACGCGCCGCCACCCGCAAGTCCCCCTCCGGCCCCGAGACCGCGGAGCCGATCCGGCTCGGCTGCGCGGAATCGGAGGTGGCATACCCGCCGCCGGCCTCCCGGTCGGTTCCGGTGGCCGACCCGGTCCGACGTCGGTTCGGGTGGGCGATCCGTGCCGAAGCCCGCTCCGGTGTCGGGCCGGGTCGGCCACCCGTTCCGGTGGGCGGCCCGCCCGACGGCGGTTACGGCGCGATCGCTTGTCCCGCGATCGGTTCCGGGCCGTCGGTTCGGGCGCCGGACAGGATGGCGTCGAGCAGGCCGGGATAGCGCGCGTCCAGGTCGTCGCGGCGCAGCGAGAGCAGGTTCTCCCGGCCGGACGGGTGTTGCCAGATGACGCCGCTGTCCCGGAGTACGCGCCAGTGGTGCGTCATGGTCGACTTCGAGGTCACGCCCAGCACGGCCAGCACGCTGCCGCAGTTGTGCTCGCCGCCGGCGTCGAGCACCCGTACGGCGCCCAGGCGGAGCGGATTGCCGAGCGCCGAAAGCACGTTCTCGATCCGGATCCGATCACGGTCCGGGTGGCGAAAGCTCATTCTCCCACTGTACAGCGACATTCGAACAATCGCTTGGCGCGGGCCACTTCACCTGCGCGAATACCGTCTTGACGCGCCCTGAAACGGTCCCGGTCGAGGGGATCGGTCTTGCCGGACTGTCCGACTGTACGCAATCATTCGTACGGTCGCGATCGGCCGGGCGTCCCTGCCCGTCGGTCGCCGGAACCACGACCGAGACCCGATCACGTGACCCGCGAAGGGGCGTACTCGCATGTCCACTTCATCCGCACCGGCGTCGCCGGGGGCGACCTCCGGCACCGCCGGACGACACCTCGGCTGGACGCTGGCGCTGTTGGCTCTGGCACAACTGATCTACGCCCTCGACCTGAACATCGTCTTCGTCGCACTTCCCGAGATCGGCGCGGACCTGGGCTTCCCCGGTCAGACCCAGCAACTGGTGGTCAGCGCATACGTCGTCTTCGCGGGCGGCTTTCTGCTCGTCGGCGGCCGGGCGGCGGACCTGCTCGGGCGCCGGCGGACCTTCGTCGTCGCCCTGCTCGTCTACGCGCTGTCCTCGCTGGCGGGCGGCCTGGCCGCCGACTCGGGCACGATCATCGCCGCGCGCGCCGTGCAGGGCATCGGCGGCGCGCTGTTGCTGCCGGCCACCCTGTCGCTGATCAACACGCTCTTCGAGGAGGGACCCAAGCGCAATCGGGCGCTCGCGGTCTGGGGCGGCGCCGGAGCCAGTGGGCTGACCATCGGTGCACTGCTCGGCGGCGTACTGACCGAGAACTTCGGCTGGCCGGCCGTGTTCTTCGTCAACGTCCCGCTTGCCGGACTGGCCGCGTCGGCCGCGCTGTTCGTGATCCCGCGCGATCCGGCCCGAGGGGCGCGGCGTCGGTTCGACCTCCCCGGTGCGTGCAGTGTGACGGCGGGCTCCACCCTGCTGGTGGCCGCGCTGGTCGAGGGGCCGGAACTGGGTTGGGGCAGCCCGCCGGTGGTCGGCGCGTTCGTGCTCGCCGCCCTGCTGCTCGGGCTGTTCGCCGTCGTCGAGGCGCGCACGGCCGACCCGTTGATGCCCTTCCGGCTGTTCCGCAACCGCAGTCTCACCGTCGGGATGAGCATCACGTTCATCTACATGGCCACCTTCGGCGTGTTGCCGTACTTCCTCACCGTGTTGATGCAAAGCGTGCACGGCTACAGCGCGTTGGAGACCGGACTCGCGTTCCTGATTCCCTCGGTCGCGATCGCCGCCGGCACCCAACTCGGCGAGCGGTCGGCCACCGGGATCGGCACCCGCCGCACGTTGCTGATCGGCTTCGTGATCGGCGCGGTGGGCACGGCCGGGCTCGCTGCGGGGTTCGATGCCGACGCCGGCTACGGCCTGCTCGTACCCGGGCTGGTGGTCTCCGGCATCGGTCAGGGCATCGTGTGGACCGCGATGTGGATCGCCGCCGCCACCGGCACCTCGGCGCAGGAGCAGGGCGTCGCCAACGGGATCGCCTCCACCGCGCTCAATCTCGGCAACGCGATCGGCCTCGCCGTGTTCACCGCGATTGCCGACGTCGGCACCGGCGGCAGGACCGGTGACGCCCTGCGCACCGCCACCGCCGACGGCGAGCTCCTGGTGGTCCTGCTCACCGCCGCGGGCATGATCGGCGGCCTGCTCGTCACATTGGCCCTGCGCCGGCAACGCGACGGCGCGGGCGACTCGACGACGGCCGTCGGGACACCCGCGGACGGCGAGGCACTCGCCACCCGCTGACCGGCCCGAGTCCGGTGACCGCGCGCACCCGGTGGAACTTCGCCATCCGGTCCGGCGACGCCGCGGACGGCCGACGCGCCGAGCGTCGACCGTCCGCGCCGGCTCCGGGCGCAAGCGACGGCCGGACGGCCCGGACGGCGCGGCGCTCGACTTCGACGCGGAAGAACGGACCGGGGCGGGTGCGCATCGCTCACATGTCGAACAGGGCGCTGACGCTTTCGCCGTTGTGGATGCGGCGGACGGCCTCGGCGAGGGCCGGTGCGATGGACAGGACCCGGAGCTTGTCGGTGTGTTCACCGGCGGGGATCGGGACCGTGTTGGTGCAGACGATCTCCAGCACATCGGGCTGGTCGGACAGGCGCTTGAGCGCACCGGCCGCGAACAGGCCGTGCGTACACGCGACGCGGATCGAGCGGGCACCCAACTCGCGCAGCCGATCCAGCAGTTCCAGTACGGTGCTGCCCTTGGCGATCTCGTCGTCCAGGACGATCACGTCCCGCCCGGCGACCTCGCCGATCACCGCGCTGATCGCCACCCGGTCGTCGGCGAAGCGCTGCTTGGCGCCGGCGGCGACCTGGGCGCCGAGCATCCGGGCGAAGGCGGCGGCCTCCTTGGCGTTGCCCAGGTCGGGCGAGACCACGGTGGTGTTGGACAGGTCGTAGCGCCGGAAGTGGTCGGCCAGCTCGCGCAGCGCGTGCAGGTGGTCGACCGGAACCGAGAAGAACCCGTGCACCTGCGGCGAGTGCAGCGTCATCGCCAGCACCCGGCTCGCACCCGAGGCGACCATCAGGTCGGCGACCAACCGGCCGCCGATCGAGATGCGCGGCGCGTCCTTCTTGTCCGAGCGGGCGTAGGCGTAGTGCGGCATCACCACGGTGATCCGGCCCGCCGAGGCGCCGCGCGCGGCGTCGCACATCAGCAACAACTCGACCAGGTTCTCCTGGACCGGCGCGACCAGTGGCTGGATCAGGAAGACGTCGTGTTCGCGGCAGTTGGCCTGAAGTTGCACCTCCAGGCAGTCGTTCGCGAATCTGTTCACCCGGGTCGGACTGAGCGGGACACCCAGGTGCGCACAAACCTGGGCGGCCAGTTGAGGATGTGCGCTTCCGCTGAACACGGCGATCTCTCGCACGAACGCTCCTTGTTCCGGTCGAATCGCTGTCGCCATCGAGTCGCAGTCGTCGGCCCGCCGCCAAGAACGATCACCATCGCGGCACCGGCCCGCGCCACATGCTACGGGCCGACCCCCGAGCCCCCGAAACCCCGGACGCCACGGCCCACACCTCTCAACGGCGCTGCACGATAATGCGCCGCGTGAAGACATTACGAACGGTGGTCGTGGGTACGGCGATGATCGTCGTCGTCATCGAAGCCGTCTGGGCCTTCGGGTTCGTGCTGTTCCTGGGCGACGCGATGATTTTCGGCCTGGGCCCGGAGGACGGTACCGCGCCGCCGAGCGAGCGCGAGGTCCTGCCGACGCGCGTCCTGATGTGGACCGTGGTCGCGGGTGCCCTGGTGCAGGCCGCGTGGGTGTGGAGGTCGCTCGGTCGCCGGTTGGAGGTGCGCGGCAGCGCGCCGTGGGGCATCGGGTGCGCGATCGTCGCGCACATCGTGGTGAGCGTGCTGTCGGTGGTGGACGGCTCCGGGTGGGCAGCGTGGGTGTTGTGGTTGCCACTGTGTCTGCTGCTGCTCGCGGGAGCACTCACGCGCGACGACGGGGCTCGGACGACCGGGATCGTCACCGCGGCCTGAGGCCGCTCGGCCGCCGGCCGGGTCCGCTTCGCGTTCGTGCCGCGCGATCCGCGCGAACGGATCCGGCCGGCGGGCTGCTCGGCCGGGGATCGACGACCCGCCCTACGGCAGTCGGGCGCCGATCCGCAGCAGTACGTCGCCCGAGCCGTCGGGCGACCGGTGGACCGACCACACTCGTTCGGAGATGGTGGTGCCGCGTTCGGTGCCGTATTCGGCCACCCACAACGTCACGTGCTCGTCCGTGTCGACCAGCACCTGGGCCGTCGTCCGCGAGCCGTCCGCGAACAGCAGGTCGCCCGGCGTCGTCCCGACCCGGTGCGGATCGGTGGTCCCCGGCGCGTGCACCCGCACCAGGCTGCCCGGATACAGGTGTGAACCTGCGGCCCGCAGGACGGGTCGCTCGACGGCGTCGCTCACGCGTGCCGCTCCTTCCCTCGAGTACGCAGCTCGCGCACCGTGACCATCGGGTCCCAGCGGCCCATGCGGTCGCGTACCAGTGGATAGCAGGCCAGGCCCGGCAGCACCGAGGTGAAGTGCCCGACGTCGGGGAACGTCCGGCCTCGGGTGCTGCGGGCGTGTGACACGGCCGGCTCCTCGTCGGACCCGCCGGGTGGACCCGGTGGCCGTCCGCTGCTCGATGGGCGGGGGGCCCGGCGTTCGTGCCGAATCCCCGGCCCATCCAACGCCATCGAGCCCCCCGGCGCTCCCGGTGCTGCGCCCAACGGGTGACCCGCGATTCGGCCGACCGGGCACCCGTGCGGCCGAACTCCCCGGCGGTCAGGCCCAGTCCCAGCCGATGCCCACGAGCCCGGGGCCGACGTCCTGTTCGGCCAGGTGGACCACGCAGTGGCTGCCGTTGAGGGTCAGGTCGCGCCGGTCGGTGCGGGGGGCGCCCGCCGTGCTTCGGGTGAAGCGTCGGCAGTGGACCGGCAGGGCGGCGGGATCGAAGCGCACCTGGAGCACGTATTGCCCGCACGGGAAGGTGAAGCCGCGGACATACTCGTCACTGGGCCCGCCGGTGCCGTCCTCGAAGCCGTAGCCGAAGACGTAGGTGTCGCCGGACCGCAACCGTGCGTCGAACAACAATTCGGCCACCAGCACCGCCGCGTCACGATTCCAACGCACCCGCCCCACCCGGCAGTTCTCCGTCGCCCGAACCCGGACCTGCTCGGGTGTGCAGCCTCGGTCGCCGATGTGGATGGCGAGGTAGCGGTCCACCCCGTCGCGATGCGCGCGGACCACGTGTTGCGAAGCGCGGTCCAGGAGTTCGCGGCGGGCCCCGACCCGGACCTGTTCGAGCTGACACACCGTGTGCAGGCCGCCGTCCGCCGGTGACTCCAGGTCGGTCAACAACCGGCCCAGCGTGCCGGGCTGTTCCATCACCACCCGGTAGGAGCGCGACGCGGGGCGCGGGGTGACCTCCGGTTCCAACAACCTGGTCAGTGCGTGCGGCGGCAGGTCGAGCACCTCCTCCAACGCCCGTACCGCGCGCAACGATTCGGCGCGCTGCGGCCGGCGCGCCCCCTGTTGCCAGTAGCTGAGGCTGGTCACCCCGACCTGCACGCCCCGCTGGGCCAGCCGGTGCTGCACCCGGTGCAGGGCCAGGCCGCGGGCGGCCAGCGCCGCGCGCAAGGCCAGATGGAACGGACCCGCGCGCAGGGCCCGCGCCAACTCCGCCTCGACCGGCTCGCCCCGGGTATCGGTCCGCGACATCGCTCGCCTCCCTTGTGAACGTTCACCGCGGACCGGTCGGGATCGGCGCTCGCGACCGAGGTGTTCCAGCGGACCGGTCACGCCTCGTTCACACGCCGGTCCAGGCGTTCACACCACCGCTTCACCCCGCATTGAAGCGTCTTGAACACACCGCGACAACACCCGATGCTCCACCTTGCAGCGTCCGGACGCGCACCACGCCCCACCCCGTCCCTCCAGCACGGAAGGAACGCCATGACTCGAACGTCCCCACGCACGGGCCGCATATCCGGCCGTCGAACCTCGGCCCTGACCCTCGCGGTGGTCGCCCTGCTCTCGGCGCTGCTCGCGGTGCCCTCCGCCGCTTCCGCCTCGACCGCGGGCAACTCCGCGCCGCTCGCCTCGGCACCGACCTCGACGGAGCAGGCGCAACCGCTCGCGCTCGCCGCCAAGAGGCTGAACATCACCATGCAGGCCCAGCAGAAGAGCAACTGGTGCTGGGCGGGCTCGGGCAACACCATCGCGACCTGGTACGGGCGCAACTACAGCCAGAACCAGTTCTGCAACGCGGCATTCGGCCGTTCGCAGAGCACCGAGTGTCCCAATTCCCAGGCCACGCTGGGCAACGTGCAGAGCGGGTTGCGCTGGGCCGGGATCAACTCCGGTTCCTACGTGACCGGTTGGCTGCAATACAGCACGGTGCAGACCGAGATCAACGCGGACCGGCCGATCGAGACCCGGATCCAGTGGTCCTCCGGCGGCGGGCACATGCACGTGATCTACGGCTACGACACCGCGCAGAGCTGGGTCTACTGGGGCGACCCGTGGCCGAGCAGCACCCGCTACAACTGGGCCTCGCACAACTGGTACGTGAACAACAACGAGTTCTCCTGGACCCACTCGCTCTACCGGATCGGAGCGTGACGCCATGACCGGAGGCGGCATCAAGCGCCTGTTCGCGGCGGGCACCCTCGCGGCGGCGCTCACCCTGACGCTCACCCCGCAGGCCGCGCACGCCGCGCCCGTACCCGCGCCGCCGGCGCCGGACGCGATCAGCATGGGCAGCGCGCGCGACGTGATCGCGGCGCCCGGCACGCTCGACACGTTGTCCAGGTTCTTCGCCCGCGACGGCGCGCTCGCCGCGGCGGACGCGGCGCCCCGGATCGAGGGCGACGTGGTCGCCGTGTACACGCTGGCCCCGGAGTTCGTCGCGGCCCGGCCGGGGGCTCGGCCGGTGCCGATCGCCCGGCAGGAGTTCCTGGCCGCCACGGTGGTGGCCGCGGACGGTCGCCGGGCGTCGGTGTGGACGGCCGACACCCCGGCCGGCCGGCAGGTGGTCAACATCGCGGATGGTGACGACGAGGCCCGATACGCCGCGGCGGGCGCGAGCCTGTCGTCCGGTGGCATCGTCTTTCGCGAGCCGCAGATCAACGCCTGGTTCGTGCAGAGCGGCGACCGGGTGTTGCCGCTGAACGCCGACGCGAAGCGTGTGGTCGGCGCCGGCGGGACGAGTGTCTCGGCCTACCACGACCGGGTACACCGGGCCTACGCGGACAAGTTGCCCGGCTCCGGCTACGACGCCAAGGGCCTGGCCGGCGGCTTCGGGCCGAACGACACCGGTTCGGGCACCGCACGCCCGGCCGACGACCCGTTCGGCGTCGGACCGACCGCGCTCGCCGGGGTGGGCCTGCTGGGCGTCGCCGGCGTGGGCGGCGTGCTGGTCACGGTTCGGCGGCGCCGCGGCTGATCCGCCGCTCGGTGCCTTCCGGCCGGGCGGGGTCGACGCTCCCCACGTCGACCCCGTTCGGCCGGCCCCGCCACGACCGCACCCGCGTCCGCCGAGCATGCGGGCGTGGGCGCGGTCGTTCCGCCGGACGGGCCTACATGCGCTCGGGCGTCGCGATGCCCAGCAGGTCCAGGCCGCGCGCCAGGGTGCGGGCGGTCAGGTCGCACAGGATCAACCGCGAGCGTCGGACCTCGCCCTCCGAGCGCAACACCGGACACTCCTCGAAGAACCCGGTGAACGTGGTGGCCAAGGCGAACAGGTGGTGGGCGAGGCGGTGGAAGTCCGACGACTCGCCGACCTCCTCGACCACGTCCGGGAAGGCCAGGAGCCTTAGGGCCAGCGCCCGTTCGGCCGGCTCCCGGATCACCAGGGGCCCGGCCGCCGAAGGTGCCTCGCCACCGGCCTTCCGCAGGATCGAACGGGTCCGGGCATGCGCGTATTGAAGATACGGCGCGGTGTTGCCGTCGAAGGACAACATCCGGTCGTAGTCGAAGCGATAGTCCTTGCGCCGATCCCCGGACAGATCCGCGTACTTCACCGCACCGATGCCGACCGCCCGGGCCACCGCCGCCCGTTCGTCCGGGTCCAGGTCCGGGTTCTTCTCGGCGATCGTGGCGGCGGCCCGGGTCACCGCCTCGTCGAGCAGGTCCATCAGCTTGATCGAGGCCCCGGCCCGGGTGCGCAGGATCTTCCCGTCGGAGCCCAGGACGTAGCCGAAGTCGACGTGCTCGACCCGCGGGCCTGCGGCGCCCCGGCCCACGGCCCGCGCGGGGGTCGCATCGTCCCGGTCCGCATCCCGCGCCCGCGCACCATGCCAGCCCGCGTCCCGCGCCGTCGCGAAGACCATCTCCAGATGCCCGCTCTGCGGTGTGCCCACCACATACAACAGCCGGTCCGCCGCCAGGTCCCGCAACCGATGCCGCAGGGTGGCCAGATCGGTGGCGGCGTACCCGAAGCCGCCGTCGCCCTTGCGCACGATCAGCGGCAGCGGTTCGCCGTCGCGATTGACGAACCCCGCCGGGAAGACGCACTGCGCGCCGGCGCTCTCCCGGAGCAACCCCAGCTCGGCCAACTCCTCGACCAGCGGCGGCAGTCGGTCGTTGTAGCTGCTCTCCCCGCAGAAGTCGTCCGCGGTGAGCCGCACACCGAGGCGGGCATAGACGGCCATGAAGTACTTCTTCGATTCGGTCACCAGGATCCGCCACAACCGCAGCGTGGTCGGATCGCCCGCCTGCAACGCGACCACCCGCTCGCGGGACCGGACCCGGAACGCCTCGTCCGCGTCGAACGCCCGCCGCGCGGCCTGGTAGAATCCGGTCAGATCGCCGACCGAGAGTTCGTGCGCGGCCTCGGACTCACCGACGTCCAGGAGGTGTTCGATCAGCATGCCGAACGGCGTGCCCCAGTCGCCGAGATGGTTGCGGCGCAGCACGGTGTGGCCCTGCCATTCCAGCACCCGCACGGCCGCGTCGCCGATGATCGTCGAGCGCAGGTGGCCGACGTGCATCTCCTTGGCGGTGTTCGGGCCCGAGTAGTCGACGACGATCGTCTCGGGCCGGGCGGTACGCGGCACGCCCAAGCGTTGGTCGGCCGCGATCGCGGCGAGCAGCCGGCCGAGGGCGGTCGGCGCGAGGGTGAGCTCGACGAAGCCGGGTCCGTTGATCCGCACCGCCGAACACAGGTCGTCCAGCTCGGCGTACCGGAGCACCTCGGCCGCGATCTCACGCGCGTCGCGGCCCAGGCGTCGGCCCAGGGCCAGGGCCCCGTCGCACTGGAAGTCCGCGTGCCGGCCGCGACGCAGCACGGGATCGGCGGGCATGCCCGCGACCCGTGCGAACGCCGGGGCCAGCCGCTCGATGAGCAGCTTCTCCGGAGTGACCATGCGGGGAAGCTAGCCCACCGGGCCCGCCGGATTCATGTCATTTTCCCGAGTCGGCGGGGGAGCGGGGTGGGTCAACGGGTCCCGGGTGTCCGGTCGGAGCGGGTGATCCGGTCGAGTTCCGCGTCGAGCGTGCGGGTCGCGGCGGTGGCGTTCAGCCGCTCGGGGTAGAGCAGGACGTGCAGGCTCAGGCCGTCGATCATGGCCAGCAACTCGGCCGTGGTCCGGTCCACGTCGACGTCGTCGATCAGTTCGCCGTTGTCCCGGGCGTCGCGCAGGACACCGCGGACGATCACGCTCAGGTCCTCGCGTTCGCGGCGATTGCTTTCGGCGACCTTCGGGGCGACCAGGCTGCGATGCCACACGGCCGCTTCGAGCACGGTCTCCCGGTGGCGTTCCTCGTCCAGGGGCAGCAGGTCGGCCAGGCCGGCGCGCAGCGCGTCCAGGCCGAAGCGGCCGGCGGTGAGGTCGAAGAAGCGGCGGGCGATCCGGCGATGGGACCAGTGCACGGCGGCGAGCAACACGTCGTCGGCATCGGCGAGGTCGAGCTCCGCCGGCGGGCACTCCAGGGCCGCGGCCACCTCCTCGGGTTCGACCGCACCACCACCCTTGGCCGACACGAGTCGGAACGCGGCGGCGCGCACTCGGTCCTGGTCATGGGCAGCATCCTTGGGACCCGGCATGCCGGCAGCTTAGAGCCTGCCCCACCGATATCGACGGACCCGACACCCCCCGCGCCCCGCGTGCCCGCCACCACCGCGGTCCCGGGGAAGGGGGCCTACAACACCAGGGACAGCAGGAGCACGAAGCCGCCCCCGACCACCGAGATGATGGTTTCCATCAGCGACCAGGTCTTCACGGTCTGGCCCACGCTCATCCCGAAGTATTCCTTGACCAGCCAGAATCCCGCGTCGTTGAGGTGGCTGAAGAACAGCGAGCCCGCGCCCACGGCCAGCACGAGCAGGGCGGTGTGGGTGCTGCTCATGTCCGCGGCCAGGGGCGCCACCAGGCCCGCGGCCGAAATGGTGGCCACCGTCGCCGAGCCGGTGGCCAGCCGGATCGCCACCGCGATCAACCACGCCAGCAGCAGCGGCGAGACGGCCCAGTCCTGGGATATGTCCAGGATCATCCGGCCGACGCCCACGTCGACCAGGGTTTGCTTGAAGCCGCCGCCCGCGCCGACGATCAGCAGGATGCCGGCGATCGGCAGCAGCGCCTTCTCCACCGTGCCGGACAACCGGTCCTTGGTGAATCCGGCGGCCCGGCCGAGCGTGAACATCGCCACGATCACCGCCGAGAGCAGCGCGATCAGCGGCGAGCCGGCCACGTCGGCGACCCGCTGGACCCGGTTCGCGGGGTCGTCGACGACGATGTCGACCAGCGCCTTGCCGAGCATCAGCACCACCGGGAGCAGCACCGTGCCCACCGTGACGGCGAAGCTCGGCCGCCGCCCCGGGTCCACCGAGGGGCGTTCCGGGACCAGGTCCTGCGGCGGCTCGATATCCACCCAGCGCGCCGCGTACCGGCCGAACAGCGGACCGGCGATGGCCAGCGTCGGGATCGCCACGAGCACGCCCAGCGCGAGCACCACGCCCAGGTCGGCGTCGATCGCGTCGATGGCCGCGAGCGGTCCGGGATGCGGCGGGACCAGGCCGTGCATCACGGACAGGCCGGCCAGCGCCGGGATGCCCACCCGCATCAGCGAGTGGTTGCCGCGCTTGGCCACCAGGAGCACGACCGGGATCAGCAGCACCACGCCGACCTCGAAGAACAGCGGCAGGCCGATGATGCCCGCGATCAGCGCCATCGCCCAGGGCATGGTGCGATCGCTCGCCTTGGCCAGGATGGTGTCCACGATCTGGTCGGCGCCGCCGGAGTCGGCCAGCAACTTGCCCAGGATCGCGCCGAGCGCGATCAGTACACCCACACCCGCGACGGTGGAGCCCAGACCGGAGGTGAAACTGGCGATCGCCTTGTCCAGCGGTGCCGCCGCGACCGCGCCGAGCACCAGCGACCCGATGGTCAGCGCGAGGAAGGCGTGCAGCTTGAACCGGCCGATGAGCAGCACGATCACGCCGATGCCGACCAGGACCGCGAGGCCCAGTTGGGCGTGTCCGGCGGAGGTGATCGGTTCGGCCGGCGCCCCCGCCGCCAACGCCCGCAGGTCGATGGTGCTCACGAAATTCCCTGGTTCGTTTCGAGGCCGCGCAACGCGGCGACGGCCTGCTCGGTGATGGCGTCGGGGCCGGGCGCGACGTCGAGCGCGAGGCCCCGCTCGTCCGGCTCCAGCGCCTGCAGATCGGCGAACTGCGAGTCGAGCAGCGTCTCCGGCATGAAGTGGCCGGTCCGCTCGTGCAGCCGCGCGGCGATCAGCGCGCGGTCGCCGACCAGGTGGAGGGTGACCACCTCGGGCGCCACCCGGCGCAGTCGGTCGCGGTAGGCGCGTTTGAGCGCGGAGCAGCCGACCACGCCGCCGGAGCGCGCGTGTGCGGCGAGCCACTCGCCGATGGAGTCCAGCCACGGCGCGCGGTCCACGTCGTCCAACGGGATCCCGGCCGACATCTTGGCGATGTTGGCGGGCGGGTGGAAGTCGTCCGCGTCCGCGTAGGGCACCCGCAGTTCGGCGGCCAGCAGTCGGCCGACCGTGGACTTGCCCGTGCCGGACACACCCATGACCACCACGACCTGGGGGGCGTTCATCGATACCTCGCTGTCCTTGCCCGGCTCGTGTTCGGGCGCCGTCCCATACCCAAACGCATAGGTACTACTTAATCAAGCTCTTGAAGCAATTAAGTCATACATAATCCAGGGCGTCCGTCGCACCCCGCCCAGTAGGCTGACGCCATGGAGAACGAGGGCCGGGGCTTGCATATGAAGGTGCTGGAGTCCCTCGGGCCGGCCATCGCGGCCGGCGCCTACCCCGCCGGCACGGTTTTGCGCACCGACGAGCTGGAACATCGGTTCGAGGTCTCGCGCACCGTGGTCCGCGAGGCGGTACGGGTGCTGGAGTCGATGCAACTCGTCGAGTCGCGCCGCCGGGTCGGGGTCACCGTGCGCCCACCCGAGCAGTGGAACGTCTTCGACCCGTACGTGATCCGCTGGCGCCTGGCCGGCGCCGATCGTCCGCGCCAGCTCCGCTCGTTGACCGCGCTGCGCTCGGCGATCGAACCCGCGGCGGCGGCGCTGGCCGCCGAGTCCGCGACCCCGGCCCAGTGCGCCGCGCTGACCGAGCACGCGCTGGGCATGGTCTCCACCTCGCGCGGGCGGCAGTTGACGGCATACCTCGTGCACGACATCGCCTTCCACCGGGTGATCCTGGCCGCGTCGGGCAACGAGATGTTCGCCCGCCTGGGCGACGTGGTGGCCGAGGTGCTGACCGGCCGCACCCGCCACCACGTGATGTTTCCGGACCCGGATCCGAGCGCGGTCACCCTGCACGTACGCGTCGCCGAGGCGGTCCGCGAGGGCGACGCGGCCGGCGCGGAGCGGCTGACCCGCGAGATCACCGTCGGTGCGATGGCCGAACTGGAAGTACTGGCACCGGAGTTCGACTCCGAAGCCGAGCACGCCTGAGCTGCGGCTCGTTCTCGGAGCCGTCGGCAAAAACCGGCAAGATCAACAACATCCCTGTCCGGAAAGGGACTTCACCTCCGTAGACGTGGTTCCGACCATTGACCGAGTGGTCTGGACCACTTAACTTGAAGAACGCACTACGGATGTGAACAACCGGTGAAACAAGACGTACGACGCGGACCCGGACCGTTCGAACGTCCTTCGCATTCACTCGTCCCCTAGGAGAGTTCCATGCGTAAAAGGACCATCCTGACGGCGCTGACCATCCCCGCCGTCTCGTTTCCCCTGATGATGGCCGGTACGGCGGGCGCGCACGGCTGGGTCACCAGCCCGCCCAGCCGGGCCGCCTACTGCGCTCAGGGCACTGTCGCCAACTGTGGTGAGATCCAGTGGGAGCCGCAGAGCGTCGAGGGCCCCAAGGGCTTCCCGGCGCGCGGACCGGCCGACGGCGCGCTCTGCGCGGGCGGCAACAGTCGATTCGCCGAACTCGACGACCCGCGTGGCGGCGCGTGGCCGAGCACCCCGGTGACCTCGGGGTCGAGCAAGACGTTCACCTGGAAGCTCACCGCGCGGCACGCCACCACGACGTTCCGCTACTTCATCACCAAGGCGAGCTGGAGTCCCGGTCAGGCGATCACCCGGGGGCAGTTGGAGAGCACCCCGTTCCTGTCCGTCCCCTACGGCGGAGTGCAGCCGGGCTCGACCGTCTCGCACACCGGCACGCTCCCGGCCGGTCGTAGCGGCAAGGCGGTGATCTTCGCGGTGTGGGACATCGCGGACACCGGCAACGCCTTCTACCAGTGCACCGACGTCACCTTCTGATCGGCCGCTCCCGCTGATCGACCCCGGCCGCCGATCGATCTCTCCCGTCGATCGGCGTCCCTTCCGATCGACCCGTCCCGCCCATCCCACGCCGGGCAGGACGGGAAGGGCCGGTGGGCCGCCGTGCCGCGGCGGCCCACCGGCACGCGCGGACCGCACGTCACCCGCCGCCGGGCCGGGCCCGTACGTGCATGCGCTCGCCCTGCTTGCCGTACAGGCTGAGGAACTCCACCGGCTCCGGCCCCGCGCAGATGAAGGCGTGCGGGGTACGGGTGTCGAACTCGGCGGCCTCGCCCGCGCCGAGCACGAGGTCGTGCGCGCCCAGGAACAACCGCAGCCGACCGGACAGGATGTACATCCACTCGTAGCCCTCGTGCGTCTGCAACTCCGGCTCGGTCCCGCCGAGTCCGGGCGGCAGGATCTGTTTGAACGCGTGCAGTCCGCCGCTGTACCGGGTCAACGGAATGATGGTCATTCCGTAGCGCTGGATCGGGCGCGCGTGCACCCGCGGATCGCCGGTCTCCGGCGCGTCCACCAACTCGTCCAGTTGCACGCCGAACGCCTTCGCCAGCGGCAGCAGCAGTTCCAGGGTGGGCTTGCGCTGCCCGGACTCCAGCCGGGACAACGTGCTCGCGGAGATCCCGGTCGTCGCGCTCAACTCGGTCAGCGTGGTGCCCCGCTCCTGGCGCAGGGCTCGCAGTCGCGGGCCGACGGCGGTCAGGACGGAGGTGAGTTCGCCATCGTTCATGGGCACTATTTGCCGACTCGGCAACAAGGTTTGTCAACCGGAGCGGGCCGGGCGGACCATGTCGATCGGGCGCCGAACCACACGTCGCCCGGCCCGGCCGGCCCGGCCGGCGCGCACCCGCCATCGCCACGGAGGACCCCACGATGACCGACGACCGGCACGCCGAGCACACCGAACAGCCCTCGGCGGCGGAGATCTGGGACGCCCGCTACGCGGAGAGCACCCGGATCTGGAGCGGCAAGCCCAACGTCACCCTGGTCCGGGAGACCTCGGACCTGCCGCCCGGCCGCGCTTTGGACGTGGGCTGCGGCGAGGGCGGCGACGCGATCTGGCTCGCCAAGCGCGGCTGGCGGGTGACGGCCATCGACGTCTCCCGGATCGCGCTGGAGCGGGCCGCCGAGCACGCGAAGGAGGAGCAGGTCGCCGACCTGATCGACTGGCAGTGGCACGACTTGGGCGCGACCTTCCCGGCCGGCAGCTTCGACCTGGTCTCGGCGCACTTCCTGCACTCGCACGGCGAATTGGACCGCGACGCGATCCTGCGCACCGCGGCCACCCGGGTCGCGCCCGGCGGCGTGCTCCTGATCGTCGGCCATTCGGGGGTCGCGCCGTGGGAGAAGGACAAGCACCCCGGCGTGGTCCTGCCGACCCCCGCCGAGGTCCTCGCCGCGCTCGAACTCCCGGTGGCGCAGTGGGCGGTGCTGCGCAACGAGGAGCACGAGCGGATCCAGAACGACCCCGAGGGCCGCCCGACCACCCGCACGGACAACACGCTGATGGTGCGCCGACTGGCCGACTAGACCCCGGTCGGCGCGTGCGGTCGGCCGGCCTCGTGGGTGACCGAGCAGCGCTCCGTCGCCTCGTACCGGATCCGGCTCAGGCCGCCGTCGGCCCACCGCACGTCCACCCCCGACGCCGTCGCGCTCACCTGCGGCGCCGGGGTGGGCGTCGCATCCGCCCAGGTCAGCGCCAGCACGGACACCAGCGGCTCGGCCGCCACCGTGCCCTCCAGCACGGCCAGTTCGGCCCGCTCGCCGAACGCGGTCCCGTGCGGTGCCGAGCCGACGGCCGCCCGCTCCCACCCGTGTGCGCCGGTGAGTGTGCCGTGCACCGACGTGGTGCGGACCCACGCGTCGAGACCCGCGGCCGAGGAGCGCAGTTCCTCGCCCGCCGCCGGCGCCGGCGCCCATCCGCTCTCCCGCACCGCGGTGCCCGCCGGCGCCCGTACGAGGTGCACGCGCACCTCGTACGGGCCGCGCACCACGCTGACCGACACGATCCGGGTGCCCGGGACCGGCTGCCCGTCGAGCGTGGGCGAGTGCGCCGAGGCCGCCCACCCGGGACCCGCGCCCAGCGGCTCGATCCGGCCACGCTCGGTGACCCGGCCGGCCAGTACCAGCCCGATGTGGTTGTCCGCCGGATCGCCGCCGCGGGTGGGGCCGGTCATCGTCGAATAGGCGAGCCGCGCGTACAGCGGATCGTCGGCGTCGAGCGCGGCGGTCGGCCCGACCGGCTGGTGGTCGGCGCCGTGGTTGACCAACCGGGCCACCCCGTGCCCGGAGTGTACGAGCAGCCCCGGCCCCGGCAGGCCGAGTACCGGCTCCGGGTCCGCGTGCTCGGCCGGCCCGGCGCTCTCGTACGCGGTCCACACCTCGTGCCGCTCGGGCAACAGCAGGCCGACGAAGCCCTTGGCCGCCCAGTACGGCGACGCCGAACCCGAGTAGGGCTGCACGGTCGCGGCGTCCGGGCCGTACCAGCCCAGCGAGAGCAGGCCGTCGCGGGCCGCGCCCCGGTCCAGGAAGTGTCGCAACACGCCACTGGCCAGGCGGCGGGTGGTGCCCGGCGGGTACGGCGTGGCGTCGACGAGCGCGCCCAGCCACAGCGGGGCCGCCGCCGCGAACCGGTAGGTGAGCGATCGCCCCTGGTGCAGCGGCGCGCCGGTGCGGTCGAAGAGCCGGCCGTAGCCGATCAGGAACTCGCGCAGCCGCTCGCGCCGGACCGGATCGGCCGGCGCGCCCGCGACCGCCGCGCACAACAGCGGATACAGGTGCATGGCCCAGCCGTTGTAGTGGTCGAAGTAGCGCCCGGCGCCGTCGGTGTACCACCCGTCGCCGACGTACCACTGCTCGATCCGGGCCAGACCCCGATCGATCGCGGCCCGGGCCTGCTCGGTGTGCCGGTCGGCCGCCTCCAGGAAGGTGCCCACCGCGACCGGGAAGAGCCACCAGTTGTTGTCCACCGGTTCGTGCCGCAGCGCCCCGGCCAGCCAGTCGGCCGCCCGCTCCCGGGTGCCCTCGTCGAGCCGGTCCCACAACTGATCCTTCGTCAGGTGCAGCGCCAGGGCCACCGACGCGGCCTCGACCATCGCCTGGCCACGATCGACCACGGCCGGCCAGGACTGCGGATCCGCCGTACCCGGCGCGGCCGTTCCGGTGCGCAGCCCGTCCGCGGACGGCTCCAGCAGGTCCGCCGGGACGGGCCGGCCGGAGGCGGCGGTGCCGGCCGCGCGCAGCGCCGCGAGCAGGAACGT
Source organism: Embleya sp. NPDC059213 (assembly GCF_042754445.1). Lineage (NCBI taxonomy): Bacteria > Bacillati > Actinomycetota > Actinomycetes > Kitasatosporales > Streptomycetaceae > Embleya > Embleya sp. NPDC059213. Next base: position 20,798 of record NZ_JBHZAV010000024.1, on the reverse strand, counting down.
CCGGGCGTAGCCCTCCAGGCCGTCCGAGCGCTCGCCGGACCAACTGGTGCGCCCGGGCAGGGTGATCAGCGCGCCGCCCGGCGAGCGGTACGGGCGCACCGCGGCGAGCAGACCGTCGGCCACCGCCTCCCAGTGCGCGCGGGTCCAGCCGGTGTACGGGCTCAGCACGCGGTCCTCCGGCGGCAGCACGAAGGGGTGCGGTGTGTTCACGGATCTCCTCGACTGGACGCGCCCGGGCGTCGACACGCTAGGCGGGGTCGATCGATCAGGTCAAGAGTCGGTTTGATCGAACGATCCTTTTCAATCAAAATCGAATGGCGATGCCCTAGGCTGAGCCGGTGGCCGGACAGCAGCCGGGCGCAGGGGGGCACGGCCCGGTCCGGGCGTGCGCTGATCGGAAGGACGACGTCCACGGTGTTGGCGGAACAGCGGCAGGAACTCATTCTCAGGACGGCCCGCGAGCAGGGCAGCGTCAAGGTGGTCGAGATCGCCGAGGAACTGGGCGTGTCCCTGGTCACCGTGCGGCGCGACGTGACCGCCCTGGTGGCGAGCGGCCTGCTGGCCCGGGTGCACGGCGGGGCCACCCTGCCGCACGCGCGCCCGGCCGCGGCCGAGCCCGGCCGGCCGGTCGCGAACGGCCACGACGGCCCGACCGTGGGCATGCTCGTCCCGTCCGCCACCTACTACTTCCCGGAGGTGGTGCGCGGCGCCCGGGACGCGGTCGAGGCGATCGGCGGCCGGCTGGTGCTCGGTATCTCGCGCTATCTGCCCAGCGAGGACCGGGACCAGGTGGACCAACTCCTGCGCGGCGGCGTGGACGGGTTGCTGCTGACCCCCTCGCGCGCGCCGGGACCGGGCGGCGAGGACGCGTGGATGGGCGAACTCCCGGTGCCCGTCGTCCTGGTGGAGCGCCGGGCCGAGATCGGCTCGGGGCTCGAACACCTGGACCGGGTGGCCTCCGACCACGCGCTCGGCGCGGCGCAGGCGGTCCGCCGACTGGGCGCACTGGGCCACGAGCGCATCCTGCTCGTGGCCCGGCTGGGCAGTCCGACCACGCCGGCCGTACACGCCGGCTACACCGCCGCGATGGCCGCGCTGGGGCTGACCCCGCCGGATCCGGCCGGGGTGGAGACGCCGCATCCGGGCGAGGACGCGGACGGCTTCGACCGGGCGGTCACCCGGGTGATCGAGGCGGCCCGTTCGGGGGCGGCCACCGCCGCGCTCGTGCACAACGACCAGGACGCCCTGCTCCTGGTGTCCCGGCTGCGCGCGGCGGGCCTGGAGGTGCCCGGTGACCTGGCGCTGATCGCCTACGACGACGAGGTGGCCGCACTGGCCGATCCGCCGCTGAGCGCGATCGCGCCGGCCAAGCACGAGGTCGGCCGGATCGCGGTCGAGTTGCTCGCCGCGCGGCTGGCCGACGGGGACGACGGGCGCGCGCCGCGGCACATCTCGCTGGTGCCCAGGCTGCGGCTGCGGGCCACCACCGAGCCGGCGGCGATGGAGGATCCGACCGAGTCGAACCACCCGATCGGGTCGACTCGAACAAACGAAAGCAACCAAGCCACTCTGTGATCGAACGATCATAGCGAGTTTCGTTTTTCATCGATTGTTCATTTGCTCTTGACGCTGTTCGCTCCTGACCGAATGATGCTCGCTATCGCCTTCGATACACGTTCGACCCAGGAGCGTCCATGCAGCGCACATCCATCAGACTCGGCACGGCTCTCGTCGGCATAGTCACCGCCCTGAGCCTCGTCACCGGTTGTGGCGGCGGCGGCGACAAGAAGAAGGACGCCGGGGCCGCCCCCGCCGCGTCCGGCGGCGGCCCTGGCCAGAAGCAGGAACTCACCTTCTGGTCCTGGACCAAGGGCACCCAGGAAGTCGTGGACGCGTTCAACAAGTCGCACCCCGACATCCAGGTCAAGTACGAGCAGATCCCGTCCGGCAACGCCGGCGGCTACGCGAAGATGGCCAACGCGGTCAAGGCCGGCAACGCGCCCGACGTGCTGACCATCGAGTACCCGCAACTGCCGGACTTCGTCAGCCAGGGGGCCGTGCAGGACCTCACGTCGAAGGTGTCCGGTCTCAAGTCGAAGTTCCCCGCGTCGGTCAACAAGCTGACCGAGCTCGGCGGCAAGACCTGGGCGGTGCCGCTGGACGCCGCGCCGATGGCGCTGTACTACCGCAAGGACTTCTTCACCGACCACAACATCCCGGTCCCCAAGACCTGGGACGAGTACCGGGCCGCCGCCGAGCAGGTCAAGAAGGCCGACCCGAACGCCCGGATCGGCACCTTCTACCCGGACGACCCCAGCACCATGGCCGGGCTGACCTGGCAGGCCGGCGGCGCCTGGTTCGGCACCGAGGGCGACGCGTGGAAGGTCTCGCTGACCGACCCGAACTCGCGCAAGGTCGGCGAGTACTGGAACAAGCTGGTCTCCGACGACCTGGTGCGCGTGCAGCCCTCGTTCAGCCAGCAGTGGAACGCCGACCTCAAGAGCGGCGGCACCGTCGGCATCGTCGGCGCCTCGTGGAGCGCGGGCGTGCTCAAGAGCAGCCAGCCCGACCTGGCCGGCAAGTGGGCGGTCGCGCCGCTGCCGGACTGGGGCACCCCGTCCAACGGCATGCTCGGCGGCTCGACCTTCGCGGTGAGCAAGGACAGCAAGAAGGGCAAGGCCGCGCTCACCTTCATCGAGTGGATGACCACCACCAAGGAGGGCATCTCCGCGCGGATCGCCAGCGGCACCTCCAGCGCGTACCCGGCCGCCACCGAACTGGTGCCCACCGCGGCGCAGTACTTCGACACCGGCTACTTCGGCAAGCAGGACATCTACCCGCTGTTCACCGAGGCGACCGGGAAGATCGGCGCCAACTGGACCTGGGGACCGTCGATGACCCAGACCAACACCATCCTCAAGGACCAGTTCGGCAAGCTCTCCAGCGGCGGCAGCATCGTCGGCGCCCTGGAGGAGGCCCAGCGCACCACCGTCGAGGACCTGAAGAAGCGCGGCATCTCGGTCAAGAGCTGACCGCTCGCCCCTGCGCGGCCGGCCCGTCGGCCCGACCCGTGATCCGCAGGCCCCCGGTGCGCCGCGCGCCGTCCCGCACCGGGGGACCGCCACGAGGAAGCAGTTCCATGAACACATCCCTGCGCGCCGGACGCCGGCGCCGGAAGACCACCGCCGCGCTGTTCCTGACCCCGTTCTACGTCCTGTTCATCGCCACCATGGTCGTGCCGATCGGTTACGCGATCTGGCTCAGCCTGTTCACCGAGAAGACCTCGGGCCTGGGTTTCGGCGGCACCAGACGGGTGTTCAGCGGCTTCGGCAACTACGCCGACGCGCTCGGCGACGAGAAGTTCCGCGACGGTTTCGTCGCGATCGGGCTCTACTGCCTCCTTTACATCCCGGTGATGGTCGGCACCGCCCTGGCCCTGGCCCTGCTGTTGGACTCGGCGCTGGCCCGGGCCCGCCGGTTCTTCCAGCTCGCGCTGTTCCTGCCGCACGCGGTCCCGGGCATCATCGCCGCGTTGATCTGGGTCTACCTCTACACCCCGGGCCTGAGCCCGGTCGTGGAACTGCTCGAATCCGGCGGACTGCACTGGGACTTCCTGGCCTCGGACACCGCGCTGTTCTCGATCGTCAACATCGCCACGTGGGAGTGGATCGGCTACAACATGATCATCTTCTACGCCGCGCTCCAGGCGATCCCGCGCGAGGTGGTCGAGGCGGCCACCGTCGACGGCGCCGGGCCGGTGCGCATCGCGGTCTCGGTGAAGATCCCGATGATCCGCGCCGCCGTCGCGATGACGATGTTGTTCACCATCATCGGCTCGCTGCAACTGTTCACCGAGCCGTCCATCCTCAGCGACGCCAACCCGGCCGTCGGCAGCTCCTGGACACCCAACATGTACGCCTACTCGGCCGCCTTCCGCGCCAACGACTTCGGCCTCGCGGCGGCCGCCTCGGTGCTGCTCGCGGTATTCGCCGCGGCGCTGTCGTTCGGCGTCACCCGCCTGTCGTCCGGACGGAGGACCGCATGAGCACCACCGTGCAGCAGCCGGACGGGGCCGCGGCCCCCGCGCCCGCACCGAGCCGTACCCCCGCGGCCAAGCCCGCCCGTCGGCCGCGCCCCAAGGGCCGCGCCACCGAGGCGCTGATGGGCAAGGTCGCCGTCAACGGCGCCCTGGTGTTGGTCACGCTCTACATGATGTTGCCGCTGGCCTGGTTGCTGATCGCCGCGACCAAGGACATGGGCGGCCTGTTCGGCGGCGACGGCTTCGCGTTCGAGGGCTTCCACTTCACCGAGAACGTCAAGGCCGTCAGCACCGAGGGCGACGGCGTCTACTGGCGCTGGTACCTCAACAGCCTGCTCTACGCCGGCGTCGGTGCGGCACTCGGCTCGTTCATCAGCGTGCTGGCCGGATACGCCTTCGACAAGTTCGACTTCCCCGGGAAGGAGAAGTTGTTCGGCGGCGTGCTGCTGGGCGTGCTCGTGCCCACCACCGCCGTCGCGCTGCCGCTGTACCTGCTGGCGTCCAAGGTGGGTCTGGTCAACACCTTCTGGGCGGTGTTCATCCCGGTCATCGTCAACCCGTTCGGGGTCTACCTGGCCCGGGTGTTCAGCGCCGGCTACATCCCCGGCGAGGTGCTCGAAGCCGCCCGGATGGACGGCGCCGGCGAGATTCGCACCTTCTTCTCGGTCGCCATGCCGATGATGATGCCGGGCTTCGTGACCATCTTCCTGTTCCAGTTCACCGCGATCTGGAACAACTTCTTCCTGCCCCTGGTGATGCTCTCCGACCAGAAGTTGTACCCGGTCAGCCTGGGTCTGTACTCGTGGAACACCAACGCGCACGCCTACCCCGAGTTCTATCCGCTGGTCATCACCGGATCGTTGATGGCCGTGGTACCGCTGGTCGTCGCCTTCGTCTCGCTCCAGCGCCACTGGCGTGCGGGCCTGTCCGCGGGGAGCGTCAAGTGAGCAACGGCACCACCCGATTCGAGCCCGCCGCCGGCGCGTCCGTGCCGGTACGACACCGGCCCCGACTCCTGCTCGCGATGGACCCCTCGGTGGCCGGTCGCATCCTCGACGCCGAGGCGCGCGAGCGGCTGAGCGCGCTGGCCGAGGTCGATCTCGACCTGATCGCGGGCGACTTCGACAACCCCGCGGCCGCCGCCGCGCTCGCCGAGGCGGAAGTGCTGTTCACCTGCTGGGGCAGCGCCCCGCTGGACGCCGCGGTGCTGGCTCGGGCACCACGATTGCGCGCGGTCGTGCACGCGGCGGGTTCGGTCAAGCACCACCTGACCGACGCCGCGTGGGAGCGCGGTCTGATCGTCTCCTCCGGCGCGGCGGCCAACGCGCTGCCGGTGGCCGAGTACACCGTCGCCGCCGTGCTGTTCGCCAACAAGCGGGTGTTGCGGATCCGGGACGCCTACCGCGCGGAACGGCGCCTGGTGGACTGGGACGCGCGCTTCCCGGGGTTCGGCAACTACCGGCGCACCATCGGCATCGTCGGCGCCTCCCGGATCGGCCGGCGCGTGCTCGAACTGTTGCGCCCGTTCGACTTCGAACTGCTGCTGCACGACCCGTATGTGACTCCCGATCAGGCCGAGGCACTGGGCGCGCGTGGGGTGGACCTGGACGAACTGGTCCGGCGCTCGGACGTGGTCAGCGTGCACGCCCCCGAACTGGAGTCCACCCGACACCTGCTGGACCGCCGCCGGCTGGCGCTGATGCGCGACGGTGCGACGCTGATCAACACCGCCCGAGGCTCCCTCGTGGACCAGGACGCACTCACCGAGGAACTGGTCACCGGCCGCCTCGACGCGGTCATCGACGTCACCGAACCCGATGTCCTCCCGCCCGCCTCACCCCTGTACGACCTGCCCAACGTCCTCCTGACCCCGCACATCGCCGGCTCCCTGGGCGGCGAACTGCGTCGCATGGTCGCCCACGCCCTCGACGAACTCGACCGCTACACCCGGGGCCTCCCCTTCACCCACGCCGTCGAGGCCGCCACCCTCACCCACTCCGCCTGACTCCCCGCCGCCGGCCGAGCCACCCCCGCTCGGCCGGCGCCCGAGGCCATCTCGGGGCGCGCCACGCTCGGGGTCGGCCGAATCTCTTCAGCTCGGCCGGCGCCCGAGGCCATCTCGGAGCGCGCCACGCTCGGGGTCGGCCGAATCCCTCCAGCCCGGCCGGCGCTTGAGGCCAACGCACGGCGACCGGACGCACGAGTTCGGCCGGATCCAACCAGCCCGGCCGGCGCTCGAGGCCACTGCGGCCCACAACATGCGTACAACGGCCCGGCGGTACCGGTGCCGCGATATCCCTCGATCGCCGCCGCGTACAACAAGGTCGGAGTCGGCGACGACGCCAACCCGAGCACCGGCGGCTTCGGGCTGTCCGGACGCAGCTACCATCCGGAAGCGGGATGCCGCCCCCGGCGACGGTCCGGCTGCGCGATCGGTGGCCGTCGATCCGACCGCCGTGGTTGCGATGGTGGATGAAGTACCGCTCACAGCAAGCGAGTTGCGCCGGGCTGCGGTGCGGCTGCGGGCCGAGGTGCTCGCCGAGTCGCCGATCACCGGGACGCGCGTCGACTACTGGCGGACGCCGATCGCGGGCCGGACGCCGCACGAGGTGCCGACCGAACGGGCGTTGCGCGCGGCGAGCACGGATTCGGTACTGCGGCACTGGGCGCAGCAGGCCGGCGTGTCGGCCGACCCGACCGAGGCGGGCTTCCGGGCCCGCTTCGACGCCGAGAACGCGCGCCGGGCGGCGGCCCGGTCGGCCGGGCAACCGGTGCCGGGCGTGCCGGGCTACGACGAGGACGGGTTCGCGCGCAACGAGACGGCCGAACTCTCCCGTGCACTACGCGAGTCGCCGTCGGTCGGGCAGGCGGAACCGGCCGAGTCGCGGCTGCGCGATCGTGGTGCCGAACCGGCCCGTGCCGCCGGTCCGTCGGCCCGGGTGCCGCCGTTCGAGCAGGCCCGCGACCGGATCCGGCTCGACCTCCTGGCGACCGCGTTCGACGGGGAGTCGGCGCGACGGGTCGCCGCCACGCACACGATCGCCCTTCCGGGGCGGACGCGGTGATCGCCCAAGCCGAATAGCCCGGAGCGGAGGCGGTGCAGGCACCGCCGTCGCCTCCGCCGCTCGCGCAGCGCAGCGCCGTGCGGGGTGCGCTATGCCGAGTCTCGGGCGTCCTCGACCGACCCGGCGACGGGTTTCGCGTCGGTGAAGGTCACCTCCTCGGCGTGCGCGACGATCTCGACCTCGTCGCCCAGCGCCCATTCGGCCACCCGGGAGACCATCGGCGCCGGTACCGCCTCGCTGATGCCGGGCGCGGCCGGGATGTCGTACGTCGCGTGCGCGTCGTGCGGCAGCACCACCCGATAACCACGCTCCAGCGCCGCCCGCGCGGTCGCGCCCACACACATCTCGGACATCACCCCGCAGACGGCCACCCCCGTCACGCCGGCCCGGGTCAGCAGGTCGCCCAGCGGCGTACCGTCGAAGCCGTCGTCCTCGGTCTTGCGGATCACCACCTCATTCGGACCGGCCTCCACCGGCAACCGCAACTCCCAGCCGGGCGTGCCGATTTCGTCGTCCGCGCCGACCGGCCCGTCGTTCTGGAGGTGCACCACGAGCGCCCCGCCCGCCCGGGCCCGGCCGATCAACGCGGCGACCCGTTCCACCACGCGTTCGGCCGCCGGTACCGCACCGGCGCCGGTGACGAAGGCCACCTGTACGTCGACGACGAGCAGGGCGGAAACGGGTTCGATCTTTGTTGTCATGGCATCCCATCCTGCCTGCCGAGCCCTCCCGCGTGCTCAGCGCCCGGTCGTCCCGTCGACCAGTTCGCGGATGATGTCCGCGTGACCCGCGTGCCGACCGGTCTCCTCGATCAGGTGGGTGAGTGCCCAGCGCACGCTCGGCGACCGGCCCGAACGACCCGGCCGGGGCAGTGGCGCGCCGAGATCGGTGCAGGCGTCGAGAACCTCGTTCGCGCGCTCCACGGTTGCCCGGTAGCGGGCGACGACGTCGGCGACACCGTCCTGCGGGGCCGGCCGGAACGTCGCCTGCCAGTCGGTGACCCGTGCCCCGAGGAACGTCACGCTCTCCACCGCGACCAGATGGTCGAGCAGGCCGAGCAGGCTCGTGCCCGAGGGCACCGCCGCCGTGCGGACCGCCGGCTCGGGGGCTCCGTCGATCTTCGTGACGATCGAGGTACGCAGGTAGTCGAGGAATCCGCGCAGGACGTCGGCTTCGTTGTTCGCCGTGCGCGGCGGCGGGGTGTCCTTGCGGCGGGCGGCGGTGGGTACGGGATTCTCCATGCCGCCACTGTCGGCCGACGGGTCACCGAGTGGCGAGGATCCTTGCCGTTTCGGCAAGCTGGTCCCATGGATCAGGCAATGGAGAACGTGCTCGACGCGGTCGGCCCGAGGTTGCGTGCCGTGCGGCGGGCGCGCGGCATCACCCTCGCCGAACTGTCCGCGACCACCGGAGTGTCCGAAAGCACCCTGTCCCGCCTGGAGAGCGGTCGGCGACGGGCGACCCTGGAGTTGTTGCTGCATCTGTCCCACGCCTACGACGTCCCGCTGGACGATCTCGTGGGGGCGCCGCGCGCCGGCGATTCCCGGGTCCACCTGAAGCCGATCCGGCGGTTCGGGATGACGTTCGTACCCCTGTCCCGGCGGCCGGGTGGAACACAAGCCTTCAAGATGATCATTCCCGCGGTGCCGAAGCCCCTCGAACCGACACCGCAGACCCACGAGGGCTTCGAGTGGCTGTACGTTCTCAACGGCACTCTGCGACTGGTGGTCGGAGAGCGTGACACGACGGTGCAGGCCGACGAAGTCGCCGAATTCGACACCTCGTTGCCGCATTGGCTGGGCAGCGCGGACGGCGGCGCGGTGGAGTTGCTCATCCTGTTCGACCTGCAGGGTGTGCGGGCTCACGTACCGGCCGAGGGCCCTACGTCGCCGGGTCGGCCGTCTTCTTCGTCAGGTGGTCCGCGTCGACGAGAGCGGTGATCAGCCGGTCCAGCACGGCCAGGTCCGCCGGGGGCAGGTCGCGGAGGAAATCCGGGGGGTCGTCCAGGATGCCGCGGGCGATCTGCGCGATGCGTTCGCCCTGCGGGGTCACCGCCACCATGCGCTGTCTGCGGTCGGTGGGGTGCACGGTGCGTTCGATCAGGCCGCGGCGTTCGAGGTCGTCGACGACCAACGTCGTGTACGGCTTGTCGGTGGCCAGCCGGGTGGCCAGTTCGCGCATGGACATCGGGCCGGCGGCGATCCGGCGCAGCGCCTTGACCCGGACGAAGCTCAGCCCGGTCGCCTCGGTGACCGCGCGGCGGCGGTCGTGGCGTTCCAGGACCAGGGTGTGCATGCCCTTCCAGACCCGTCCCGCGGCATCCGAGGGGGCGTCGCTCGCCGCGTCGTGTGCGGGGGAACCGGTCATGGCCTCACGTCCGTCGTCTCGGGCGCCCCGACGGGCACCGCCGCGGGCATCAGTTCCGCCCCTGTGCGCTCGGCCGTGCGCAGGGCTCGGCGACCCGTGGTGAGCATACCGAGGAGCGCGACGGCGCCGGCGCAGCCCAGCACGATCCACCATCCGGTGTGCGTCGCGGCGGCGAGACCGGCGCCGCCGGGCGCGGAGGCGACGGAGGTCACCGTGGTGCCGACCACCGCGACCCCGAAGGACTGGCCGACCTGGCGACTCGTCGACGCGATCGCCGCGGCCACGCCCGCCTGGGCACGTGGCATGCCGGACACGGCGGTGTTCGTGATCGGCGCGTTGACCAGCCCGAAGCCGACGCCGAACACGCAGTACGCGGCGACCAACCGCACTGTGGAGGTGTGCTCGGTAAGCCCGACGAGCAACGCCGCGCTCGCCGCCATGGCGAGGCCGGCCACCACCAGCGGTACACGTGGACCCACCCGGGCCACCAACCGACCGGAGATCGGCGCGAACACGATGGTCAGGAGCGCCATCGGCAGCGTGAGCAGGCCCGCCTCGGTCGGCGAGTAGCCGCGCGCGTCCTGGAGATAGAGCGTGTTCAGGAAGAGGAATCCGGACATCGACGCGAACGTGCACACCGCGATCACGGTCGCGCCCGTGAACGGCACGCTGCGGAAGAAGCGCAGATCGAGCAAGGGTTCCGCGCGCCGCGGCGACCAGTACAACAGCCCCGCCAGGCTCCCCGCGGCGACGATGAACAGCGTGACGATCAGCGGCGAGGACCACCCGGCCGCGCGGCCCTCGATGATCGTGTAGGTCAGCGACAACAGGAACACGAAGACGAGTACCTGGGAGACCGGATCCGCCCGCCTGGGCCGCGCGGCCTTGGACTCGGGCACGTACAACGCGGTGAGCACGATGGCGACCAGTGCGACCGGCAGATTGATCCAGAACACCGACCGCCAACCGGCCGCGTCGACCAACGCGCCGCCCACGATCGGCCCGAGCGCCATCGCGACGCCGATCACCGCGCTCCACGCGCCGATCGCCCGGGCGCGTTCGCGGGGTTCGGTGAAGGTGTTGGTGATGATCGACATCGCGACCGGGTTGAGCATCGATCCGCCGACGGCCTGGACCACCCGGAACGCGATCAACCACTCCAGCCCCGGCGCCAGGCCGCACAACAGCGAGCCTGCGGCGAACAACACGAGTCCGGTCTGGAAGACCCGACGCCGACCGATGCGATCGGCCGTGGACCCGGCCGCCATGAGCAGTGCGGCCAGCACCAACGTGTAGGCGTCGATGGTCCATTGGAGCTGCGACACCGAGGCGTCCAGATCGCTGCGGATGGCGGGCAGGGCCACGTTCAGGATGGTGTTGTCGAGTCCGACGATGAACAGGCTCAGGCAACAGGTCGACAGGACGACGAGCTTTTCGCGTCGGCTGGTCTCGGTGAGCGCCACGTACCACCTCAATCGTTACTGTTGTACAATCATTATGTTTGTACAACCAAACGCGAGTGGACGTCAACCGATGTCGTGCGGCCCGTGCCGCCCGATGCCTGCGGTCGTCGGGGCGATCCGTCGTCCCGGGCGTTGACAGGGGGCTCGCAACGGAGGTGAATGGGGGTGGAACCTTCGTGCCTGCGAACGGTGTTCCGCTGGTTCCGGTTGCCCTCGTGCGCGCCGGGCCGTCCGCGCACGGGGCGCTCCCCGGGTTCCGACGTCCGGGGATCCGCACGCCTTCGCAGCGTCAGGAAGGGCTCCGATGTACTCGTGCCCGAGCTTCACCGTCACCACCGTCCTGGCCGCCTCGTCAGCCGTGATCACCGTGTCCGGGGAAATCGACGTGGACGCGGTACCCGAACTCGAATTCGCCCTGGACCGCTGCCTCGACCAACGGTCCGGCGTGATCCGCCTGGACCTGGGTGCGGTGCGATTCTGCGACTGCGCCGGCCTGAGCGCGCTGTTGCGGGCCCGGCTGCGGGCGTACGGCCTGGGCTCGACGCTGCTCCTGCACGACGTCCCGCCGGCGGTGGCCCGCCTGCTGACCCTGACCGAGACCGACGAACTCTTCGAACGACGGGTCGCGGCAGCCTGACCCGCCTCGCAGCCCGCCCGAACGCGGACCGTGGGCATGGGACTGCGAGGCCGGCGTGGGTCGGGTGGTGCCGTCGGTGTCGGTGTTGTGACCGCGAGCAGGACCTCGCCGAGCCGCGCCGGGTCGAGTCGAGTCGAGTCGAGCCCGAGGCGGCCACCGGGTCCGCGTCCGAGAGGTGAGCGAACCCGCCGCCCGCGACGCTTTCGCAAACGGCATCCCCCGGCCTCTCCCGACTCGCGACATGCACCACCTCGCCTACCGCGACCGGCTCGCGACCAGGGCGTGGGCGGATCTCGGCGCGGCGGGCGAGGCTCGGCGGTGCGTGGTTCGGCTCAGGTGGTCGGGGTCCGGCGGGTGGTCCAGATGTGGCGTTCGGGGGACAGGGGGTCGGGGCTGACTCGGGGGGTGGTGTCCCAGGTCATCGTGTTGCGGTTGTCCCGGGTGTAGCGGGGCCACCGGGGGCCCGGGTCGAGGTCGCGGACGAAGGCGACCCAGGCGCCGTGCATCGCGTCGGCCAGGGCTTGGGGTGCGTCGGGGCCGGTTGCGTTCTCCGCGCCCTCGGCGGCCAGCAGGTCGAAGGCGAAGGGCAGGTCGAGGCAGTGGAAGGCGTGGCCGCCGAACATCGGTGCGGAGGAGAGCCATTCGAAGGCGTACAACCAGGTCGGCCGGTCCTGGCTCGCGCGGGCCTCGGCGATGGCGACGGCGGTGGCGCGGAACAGGGTGTCGGTGAGCGCCTGGCCGATCACCTGGGCGGGGGTCGCGCCCTCGTGCAGGGCGAGGTAGGCCGTGATGCCCTCGGGGGGCAGGCCGAGCGAGTCGAGCATGGCGACGGCGGCCTCGACCGGGGCGTCCGACATGCCGAATTCGGCGGCGGCGTTGAACTCGTGATGGGTGGCGCCGAGCATCATCGGCGCGGGTGTGGCCGAGCCGTCCCGGAACGCGACGTGCACGTCCTCGGGGATCAACTCGCCGTCGGTGAACGGCGCCAGCAGCAGGCCGGGCAGTGCGGCGGAGCCCTCCTCGGGCGCGGTGAGCAGGTCCTGGAGGTCCTGTAGGTCGTCGTGCGAGAGGTCGCGCAGCGCGGCGGCCGTCGCGGGCAGGCCGGTGCGGGCGGTGAAGAGTTCGGCGACGGCGAGGCCGGCCGCGCGGCTCTGCGGTTCCATCACCGCGCCGGAGACCGAAATGCCGGCCCGGAAGAGTTCGTACGCGGACGGCGTGGCCATCAGCGTCTGCACCGCGCCGCCGCCCGCCGACTGGCCGGCGATGGTGACCTTGGCCGGATCGCCGCCGAAGGCCGCGATGTTGTCCCGGACCCAGCGCAGCGCGGCGATCCAGTCCAGCACGCCCCGGTTGTCGGGGGCGCCCTCCAGGTGCAGGAAGCCCTCGATGCCCAGGCGGTAGCCGAGCGAGACCAGGACCACGCCGTCCCGGTTGAACGCGGCCCCGTCGTACCACGGGCTGGCGGCGGAGCCGGCCACGAAGCCGCCGCCGTGGATCCAGACCAGCACCGGCAGCGCGGCGTCCGCGCTCGGATTCGGGGTGAACACGTTTACCCCGAGTACGTCGTCGCCGGGGATGGACGGCTCCGGGATGATCGTCGGCCCGTCGCCGAACGCGCGGCGCTGTGCGGTGGGGCCGTACGCGGTGGCGGCCAGCGGCTCTATCCACGCCTCGGGCGCCTCGGGCGCGGCGAAGCGCAGGTCGCCGACGGGGGGCTTGGCATAGGGAATGCCGAGGAAGCGGGCGGACGCACCCTGCCAGAAGCCCTGTACGGGGCCCAGGGTGGTGGTGACGAGCGGCTGCTGGGACACGGGGTAATCCTTTGTGCGAACCGGAAACGGAGCCGACTGGACCGGGGAGGTTCCAGGGGGTGGGTATCGACCTCGTCCGATAAATATTACAAGAGTTGAAAAAATTATGCCGCCGCCCTCGCACCCCTGGGGGAGAATCGAGCCGTGAACACCCCCACCGACACCGCCGCGGTACGCCGCCACAACCTGGCCCTCGTGCTGCGCGAGATCGCCGCGCACGGCCCGTGCGCGCGCACCGAGGTCGCGGCGGCGACCGGTCTGGTGCCCGCGTCGGTCACCGCGTTGGCCGCCGACCTGATCGGGCGCGGCCTGGTGGCCGAGGTCGGCTCGGCCTCCTCCGGCGGGCGGGGTCGGCCGCGGCGGTTGTTGCGCCTGGTGCCGGGGCGGGTGCTGGCGATCGCGCTCCAGGTGACGCTGGAGCGGGTCGAGGTGATGGCCGCGGATCTGGCCGGCACGGTGGCGCATCGCGCGTCCGTGCCGCATCACGCGCCGTTCGGCGACCCCGAGCCGTTGGCCGCGGTGCTGGCGGGCGAGATCGCGCGGGCCGAGGCCGTGCTGCGGGCGCGGCGCGATGCGCATCTGGCCCGGGTGGTGATCGCGATGGCGGGGCCGGTGACCGGGCCCGGGCATACCGTCGTCGCCGCGATCGACTTCGGCTGGTCGCGGACCGACCTGCGCGCGCTGGTACGGGCACATCTGCCCGATCTCGCCTGCCCGCTGGACGTGGTCAACGACGCGAACGTCGCGGCCCTGGCCGAATACCACGCCCGTGCCGAGCCGAACGGCGAACTCCCCGACGCGGTCGCGTACATCAAGGCCGACACCGGCGTCGGCGGCGGCCTGGTGGTCGACGGCCGGATCCACACCGGTACGCATGGCATGGCCGGCGAAGTCGGCCACATCCCGCTCGCGTTCGACGGCCCCCGGTGCCCGTGCGGCGCGCGCGGATGCCTGGCCATGTACGTCGGGCCCGAGCCGCTGACCGCCGCCGCCGGCCTCGTCGACGTCGTCGCACGGGCCGGCGTCGACGCCGCCCTGACCGAACTCGACCGCCGACTGCGCGCCGGCGAGCCGCGGGCGACCGAGGCGCTCGCGGTCGCGGGCCGCTCGGTGGGCGCCGCCGTACTGGCCATCTCGGGGCTGGTGGACCCGGGCGAGGTGATTCTCGGCGGCTACCTGGCGACCTGGGCCGAGTGGCTCAGGCCCGGCATCGAAGCCACCCTCGCGGGCCGCCGCGCGCTCGCCCCCCACCTCGAACCGACCATCGTGCAGGGCCTCCTGGGCCCGGACGCCACCCTGCACGGAGCCCTGCGCAGCAGCCGCGAGGCCACCCTCGCCGACGCCGCCGGCGTCCCGTCACCCGACCACCCGTCCCCACCGCCCGGCGACCTCCCCGCTCCGGACGGGTGAACTCGGATCGAGTCGGGATACGACCTCGAACGGAACGTGTCCCCACCCCGCCGAGGCGACGAGCCCGGATCGCTCCCGATCCGCGCTTCGCCGGCCCTCGGCGCAACATCGCCGCCATCAGATCCGTGCCCAGCGCCGCGGTCGCCGAGGCGTCCAGGTCGTAGAGCACGTACCGGCCGCGCCGCCGCGTCTTCAACAGCCCGGCCCGGCGCAGTACGACCAGGTGCCGGGAGACCTCGGGCGCGGTCGGTTCCCAGGCCGAGGCCAGTTCGCCGGTGGTGTGCGGGCCACGCGCGAGGGTGCGCACCAGGCGCAGCCGGACCGGATGCGACAGCGCCTCCAGACGCCGGCGCACCAGGTCCATCGGGACCGGCTCCGGGACGTCCCGGTCGGTGCTCTACACGGCCGGCGAGATCATCTACACCGGCAGCGCCACCGCCCTCGTCGTGGCGACCACGCCCGCCCACCGCCTGGGCCGGGCCCTGGCCCGATTCCAGCTCGGCCACGGCATCGGCGTGGCGGCGTCCCCGGCGGTGCTGATGGGGCTCCTGGCCTGGGGCCCGGGCGTGTTGTGGGCCTCGTTGACCGCAGCGACCGTGACGGCGGCGGTCGCCATCCACCGGTGGGGTCCCGACGAGCGAGCCCCTGACGAGCGAACTCCCGACGACCGAGTCCCCGACGACCGTGCCCCGGTGGCTACGTCCTCGACCGGGGGCGGGAACTCCGCTGCCCCCGTGAGCGGTTGACCCGGTGGCAGGCAGCCGGCGTCGGTCGCCGCCCGGGAACGAGAGGGCAACGCATGGATGCATCGGCGATCGTCGACCGGCTCACCACCCCACAGACCCGGGTCGATCCCTACCCGCTGTACGAACAGGCCCACGCGCTCGGCCCCGTGGTGCGGGTGGACGACACGTTCGTGCTGGTCACCGGCCATGCGGCGGCCGATCGGGTGCTGCGCGAGCGAGGCTTCGGCGTGCTGGACCGCCAGGCGAGCGCGGCGATGTTCGGCGGCGAGTCGGAAGCCCCGTCGCAGGAACTGTTCGGCCGCTCGATCCTGCAGAGCAATCCACCGGTGCACACCCGGCTGCGCGGGCCGATCGCGGCCGTGTTCACCCCACGTCGAATCGCCGCGCTGGAACCGGCCATCGCGCGGGCGGTGGACCGACTCCTGGCCGAGATGGCCGAGTCGGGCCGGGCGGGCGCCCCCGTCGACTTCATGGATCGGTTCGCCTTCCCGCTGCCGGTCGGGGTGATCTGCGAACTGCTCGGCGTCCCGGAGGAGGACCGGTATCGTTTTCGGGATCCGGCCCACGACCTGATGGGTGTCCTGGAGTTCATGTCGGTGGCGACCGATACCGGCCCGGCGGATCGGGCCGCGCTGGAACTCGGCGGCTACTTCGCGGACTTGGTCGCCGAACGCCGGGCCCGGCCGCAGGACGACCTGATCGGCGCGCTGGTACGACTGCGCGACGAGGACCCGGAGCAGGCGATCGGCGACGCCGAACTCGTGGCCAACCTGGTGCTGCTGCTCGTGGCCGGTTTCGAGACCACGACGAACCTGCTCGGCAACGGCCTCGCGCTGCTGGGTGAACATCCCGACGTGCGCCGCGCGCTGGTCGACCGGACGTTGCCGGTGGCCGATTTCGTCGAGGAGGTGCTGCGCTACGACTCGCCGGTCCAGTTGACGTCGCGGGTCGCGCTTCGGGACGATCTCTCGATCGACGGCGTGCCGGTGCCGCGCTTCGCTGAGGTACTGGTGCTGATCGGGGCCGCCAATCGGGACCCCGCGCGATATCGCGATCCGCAGCGGTTCGACCCGTGGCGGGCCGAGGGCGGCTCGTTGAGCTTCGGGGCCGGGCTGCACTTCTGTGTCGGCGCGATGCTGGCCCGACTGGAGGCGACGGTGGCGTTCCCGCGTCTGCTCGACCGTTTCCCGGCGCTGACCCTGGCCCCGGGCGCGACCCGACGCGACCGACTGGTGTTGCGGGGCTACGGGGAACTCCCGGTCACCGTGGATGCGGTGGGGGCTGCGGGCACCATGGGCGCTACGGGTGCCGGGGGAGCCGTGGGTGATCGGGTCGGTCCCGACGAATCGGGCGGTTCATGAGCCGGTGTCCCCACCGGTGCGCTCGTAGATCCGCTTGTCGGAGAGCGGCGGCAACTGTGGGTCCGGGGTCGGGAGAACCTCGGCCATGAGCCGTTCGAAGTCGTCGTGGTCGAGCCATTCGGGCTCGACTTCGGGCTGCGGATGCTCGTCCATGCCACGATGCTGCCACGCGACGGCCCGGTTGGCTGCCATCGTTTCCGAATCAGTCCGTAATCAACCGGTTACCCGGCTGATTCGAACCCCTCCGAATCGGTGCCGGCAACGCCTCGCATACCGGCCGACATCCACCCCAACGGGTTGTCGGCGCGGCGGTGTCGAGCCCGGCGGGCAGCCGCGCGTGGCCGTGGGCCGGGCGGTGGATCCGGCCGTGGGGCGGAATGCGAATGTGTGTTCATTGCATGATGCATAGACTTCCCGGGTGTCGTTCCGGAGTCGGTGCAGGAGCAGGAGCAGGCGCAAGGCGGGGTGCGGGAGGCTGCGTTCGCGGTGCGCGGCGCGTTGGCGGCCGCGCGGGTCGGCCTGGTCGATCGCGAAGTGGGCGCCGAGGTGGTGACGCTGTGCGCGGTCGCGGGGGAACACCTGCTCGTGGTCGGGGCACCGGGCACGGCCAAGTCGTTGGCGGTGCGCCTGATCGCCGAACAGCTCGGTGGACGCTACTTCGAGTGCCTGCTGGGCCGATTCACCGAACCGAACGAGATCTTCGGACCGGTCGACCTGCGTCGGCTGCGCGAGGGGGTCGTCGAGATCGAGACGGCCGGGATGTTGCCGGAGGCGGAGATCGCCTTCCTGGACGAGGTCTTCCTCGGCTCGACCGCGATCCGGAACACCCTGCTCGGCCTGCTCAACGAGCGGGTGTTCCGGCGGGGCGCCACCGTGCCGGCGGCGCCCTTGAGGGTGTGCGTCGGCGCGGCCAACCATGTTCCGCAGGACCCCTCGCTCGCCGCCTTCGCGGACCGGTTCCTGGCCCGGGTGTTCGTCGACCCGGTCGCGGACGCGCGCTTGGAGGAGCTGCTGGAGGAGGGTGACACCCCCACGGCCTCCGGGCCGGTCCAGGGGTCGCCGGACGCGTTGGCCGGTGTCGATCGCCTCGCCGAGGCCGCGCGCGTCTGCGAACTGGGGTCGGTGCGGCTCGTGTTGGCCACGGCGGTGCGCCGGCTGCGGGCGGCCGGGGTGCCGATCACCGATCGCCGCGGGGCGCGCTCGCAGCGCCTGGTCGCCGCCGCAGCCGTCCTGGACGGGCGGGCGGGCGGTCGCGGAGCCGGGCGACCTGTGGACGTTGCCACTGATCGCGCCGACGGCGGACGCGCAGGCTGCGGCAGCCTGTGCCACGCGGCCGAGGAGTACTCGCACGGCAGCGCGGCCCGGGCGCGGCGACTCGCGGCGACCGGACGGGATCTGCTCGCCCGCTTCGGGCCGGAGCCCAGGGACGGCGACCGGCGGCCGCGGTTGGAGGCGGTGCTGCGCGAGATCGACGCCGGCTTCGCCACACCCGACCTGGACGTCGAACTGGCCGCGATCCGCGCCCGGTTGATCGCGGCCGTGCAGTCGTGACGGGCGGCGTCGGGCCGGTGGACGGGTCGATCGTGGCCGGCCCGGCCGCGCCCGTTTGGCATCCACGTGAGCCGCCGCTGCCGGTGGCTGCCGTGTTGGCTCGGGGAGCGGCCGTGGCCGGCCTGGCGGCGCGGGCGGATCGCGAACCGGCCACCCTGGCCGCCCGTGCCCTGGTGCGGGCCGCCGGTCGACCCGTCGGGTCCGTCGCGGTCCCGGCCGGAAGCGGCCGTCGGCGCTTCGACGCGCTTCGGGCCCGCGCCGACCCACTCGTCGCGGCCGATCTGCGACCGCCCGTCGAACCCCGGCCCACTCGGCGGCGCACCGAGCCGCTCGCGGTGAACGCCGGCCACTTCCCGGGTCGACTGCCGGTCCACAACGCCGCCGCGCTCCCGGACGGCACCGTCCTGGTCGCCTGCGGCGCCGCCGGCACCCGGCTGCTCGGCCGCGACGGTCGCGGGCGGGCACGCTGGGACGTGCCGGCGGATCGCATCGTCCTGGCGGACCACGCCTCGGCCGCCCTGCTGATCGCGGATCAGGGGGCGTCCTGCGACATCCACCGGCTGGATCCGGTCACCCGCCGGCTGCGGCACTGGGCCACGCTGTCCGCACGGGAGTTCGCCGACTCCTTCGACGGTGCCCACCTGGTGACCCTGGACCGGGGCGTCATCACCGTGTTCGACACGCTCACCCCGCGACCGCGGGTCGTCCGGCGCGAGGAGGCCACACCGGCCTCGTTCCTGGGCGTGAACCGCTCCGCGACCTCGATCGCGGCGCTCGCGCAGACCGCCGAAGGCGTCGGACAGCTGACGGATGTGGCCAAGTGGCGCCGGGACATGCCGGGTTGGACCCTGCGCGAGCGCTCCGGACAACCTGCCGGAGTGCCGCGCCGGCTGGTCACCGCCGGCGGCCGGATCGTGCCGACCACGTTCGAGGCGTTGCTCGTCTCCGGCGATGCCCACCTGGTCCTGGCGGGCGACGAGACGGCGACCCTGTACCTGGGCCGGGACCCCGGGCCCGGTGCGAACATCGCCTTCCCCGGCGCGGATTCGGACACGATCGGCTTCCGGGAGCACGCGGGTCGGGTCACCGTCTGGGACCGCTCGGGCCGGATCGTGGTGTTGGAAGGTCCGATGGTGCACGCCGTCTTCCGAACCTGATCGGTCGTCGAGCCGCTTTGTGACCAACCCGGAAGACGGTCCCTCAGTTTCCCCAGATGTTTCCCAATCCCCCCTTGGCGACGGAACTCGGCGGTGCTTCAATGTGTCTCGTTCCTAGTTAGGAAACTTTCCTAACAATGGATGGACACGGAGCCCCCCGAACGTGGCCGTAGAGCCGGAACGGAGACGCACGTGAAATCTCACCTCGGACGATCCCGCAAGCGCTTGACCCTGCTTGTGGCCACCGGACTGCTGATCGCCGCACCCGGGCCGCTGGCCCATGCGGCGACGAGCGCCACGCAGTCGAGTTCGACCAGCGCCACGCAGCAGGCCGCCGCCCGGATCGGGCTGGACGACCCGCACAAGAAGGACATCGCCATGCAACTGGTGTCCAGTGCGGAGAACTCCTCCCTGGACTGGAAGGCGCAGTACAAGTACATCGAGGACATCGACGACGGGCGCGGATACACGGCCGGCATCATCGGCTTCTGTTCCGGCACCGGCGACATGCTCGACCTGGTCGAGCTGTACACCGCACGCAAACCGGGCAACGTGCTGGCCAAGTACCTGCCCGCGCTGCGCAAGGTCAACGGCACCGACTCGCACGCGGGTCTGGGCAGTTCGTTCGAAAAGGCGTGGGCGACCGCCGCCGCCGACGCGGACTTCCGCACGGCCCAGAACGACGAGCGGGACCGGGTGTACTTCAACCCGGCGGTCAACCGCGGCAAGTCCGACGGCCTGGGCGCACTGGGCCAGTTCATCTACTACGACGCGATCGTCATGCACGGCGACGGTGGCGACCGGGACAGCTTCAGCTCGATCCGGGCGAACGCGCTCAAGAAGGCCAAGTCGCCGGCCCAGGGCGGCAACGAGACCACCTACCTCAACGCCTTCCTCGACGCCCGCAAGGTCGCGATGAAGCACGAGGACGCGCACAGCGACACCAGCCGGGTCGACACCGAGCAGCGGGTCTTCCTCAAGGCCGGCAACCTCGACCTCAACCCCCCGCTGAACTGGAAGGTCTACGGCGACAGCTACTCGATCAAGAGCTGATCGACACCGCCCGACCTGCTCCACCCTCCGCCCCACCCCCTTCCCTTCCCCCGAGCCCCCGACAAGAAGGGCCGGGGTCGGGGCGGCGACGCGCCCGTTCGCCCCCCCGTGGTGCCCCGCCCCCACGCGCCCCCCCCC